>CAYQZO010000033.1:0-10667 GCA_964421925.1 uncultured Acidimicrobiaceae bacterium | reverse complement strand
TCCGCTCCCGGGGTGTCACCGTGGAGCTGGTCGACGACGAG
Source organism: uncultured Acidimicrobiaceae bacterium (assembly GCA_964421925.1). Taxonomy (GTDB): domain Bacteria; phylum Actinomycetota; class Acidimicrobiia; order Spongiisociales; family UBA5794; genus JACZST01. The sequence continues at coordinate 10,626 of CAYQZO010000033.1, read as the reverse complement.
CGCTGCGTCGGCCTCATGGAAACCTGCATCGCCGAGCGCCCCGAGCTGTGGAACGAGGACATCGGGGAATGAGGCGGATTTCGGTGGTGGGGATCTCCGGGTCTGGGAAGACCACGGTGGGGAGGGCCATCGCCGAACAGCTCGACCTTCCCTTCACCGAGCTCGACGGGATCCACCACCAGCCGGGCTGGACCGAGCTCGACGCCGACGAGTTCCAGGAACGGGTGCGGCCCATCATCGCCGGGGAGGGGTGGGTGATCGACGGCAACTACACCTCCAAAGGGGTGCAGCAGCTCGTGTGGGAGCGGGCCGACACCGTGGTGTGGCTCGACGTCTCCCGGGCGGAGGCGATGCGGAGGGTCATCGCCCGCACCGTGCGTCGGGCCCGAACCCGGGAGGTGCTGTGGAACGGGAACGTCGAGCCGTGGAACAACTTCTTCGATCCCCGGCCCACCCGCAACATCATCATGTGGACCTGGACCCGGCACCCCCAGACACGAGCAAAGCTCGAACGCATGACGGCCGATCCGCAGTGGTCCCACCTGGCCGTCCACCGGCTGCACAGCCAAGCAGACGTGGACGTCTTCCTCTCCGGGCTGGAAGCCGGTAGCTGGTAGCCGGCAGCTCTCAGATCTCTGTCAGGCAGGCATCGTCGTCGAGGGCGTGCGGGCTGACGATGGCCATCGGCTCCTGGTTGGCCTGCTCCAGCAGCCCGGAGACCAGCCCTTGATCGAGGCGGCACACGATGTCGGGATGGTTGTCGGCGGTGACGCCGAACGGGCAGTGGCGGGTCACCATGCGTTTCTCTCCGGGCTCGGCCTCCATGTCGAAGCCGACGCCCGTCATCGCTTTGGCCACGGCCCTGGCCGCCGCCTCGTACTCCTCGGTGTCGCCGATCCCGAGCTCAGCGGCGAGCTCCCGGCCGTACTCGCGGCCGACCTCCTCGGCGATACCGCCGGGATCCTCGGGGGCGATCTTGGCCACCATGCGGATCAGCAGCTCGGCGAGCAGGTCGTAGCGGCGGGCGGGAAACTGCACCGAGATGTCCTTGGCGGTGGGCTCGTAGTGCTTGGCGGGCCTGCCGGCTCCTGGTCCGGAGCGGCCTCCGGGCCGCTTGTGCGACACCTGCAGGTAGCCGTCGGCGACCAGATGGTCGAGGTGGTGGCGCGCTACGTTGGCATGGATGCCGAACAGGTCGGCGATCTCGGACACGGTCACCGGCTCGGCGGCCTCCCGCACCGCGATGTAGATGCCGCGGCGCGTCGTATCGCCGAGCGCGGCGGCGAGGTCGCTCACCTGGCGGTCGAACTGCTTGGTATCCATGAAACCTCTTGATGGGCCCGGGAATTGGGACCGGGGCCCGTCACTATAGTTTCTATCCACTATCTGGATAGGAGAAGCTGTGGTGGACATCGAAGCGGTACGGGCTGCGGTCGGCGCGGTCCAGGACCCCGAGTTGCATCGGTCGATCGAAGACCTGGGCATGCTGCGCGAGGTCGAGGCGGTCGACGGCGACGGGGTGCGGGTGCTGGTGGCGCTCACCATCCCGGGCTGCCCGCTCCAGGACACCTTGACCACCGACGTCACCGCGGCGGCGCAGTCGGTGGAGGGGGTCGGCGACGTCGTCGTCGACTTCACCGCCATGAACGAGGCCGAGCGGGGCGAGGTGGTGCAGCAGGTGCGCGGCGGAGGCGCAATCCGCGAGGTCACCATCGGCAAGCCCGGCTCCAGGACGCGGGTCATCGGCATCGCCTCCGGCAAGGGTGGGGTGGGCAAGTCCACCGTGACCGCCAACCTGGCCGTCGCCCTGGCCCGGCAGGGAAAGCGGGTCGGGCTCATCGACGCCGATGTGTGGGGGTTCTCCATCCCCAAGATGCTGGGCATCGACCGCCAGCCGGTGGTCCTCGACGACATGCTGCTTCCGCCCGAGGCACACGGAGTTGGTGTGATGTCGATGGACTACTTCGTCGGCGACGACCAGCCGGTGATCTGGCGCGGGCCGATGCTGCACAAGGCCATCGAGCAGTTCCTCGTCGATGTGCATTGGGACGAGCCCGACTTCCTGCTCATCGACATGCCGCCGGGTACCGGCGACGTCGCCATCTCGTTGAGCCAGTTCCTCCCGAGCTCGGAGACCCTGGTGGTCACCACGCCACAGCCCACCGCCGAGCGGGTGGCCGCCCGCGCCGGGTTGATGGCCGAAAAGGTCAACCAGCACGTGGTGGGCGTGGTGGAGAACATGTCGTGGTTCACCGGCGACGACGGCACCCGCTACCCGATCTTCGGGGAAGGGGGCGGCCGGGCGCTCGCCGACAAGCTCGGCGTCGAGCTGCTCGGTCAGATACCGCTGGTGACGGCCCTGCGCGAGGGCGCCGACGAGGGGACCCCGGTCGTGGTGGCCGACCCGGACGGAGAGGCGGCCGCCGCCTTCGACCGGCTTGCGTCCGACCTCATCGAGCGCGGTCCTAGGCTGCGCACGCACCCCGAGCTGGTCATTTCGTAACGAAGGCGACGCGAAGCTGAGCCGGGGCCCGAGCGGCCTGCCGCCGCAGGCGGCAAGAGCGGGGAGAATCGCAATCCAGTGGTTTCGTCGACACCTGTAGTCTCGCGACTGTGTAGAAAAGGACGGGACTGATGGAAGAAACCGTCACGGTGCGGTTTGGCATCTCCTCGGCCCGGGAGCTCGAGATCGAGGTGGAGCCGGGCCACGACATCGCCAAGGAGTTCGAGGCGGCACTGTCCAAGGGCGCCGAGCTCCTGTGGGTCACCGACGCCAAGGGCCACCACCACGGCATCGTGCTGGACAAGGTGGGCTTCGTCGAGATCGAGTCCGCCCGCCGCCGCGACGTCGGCTTCGGCAAGACCGAGGAGTGAATTCCTCCTGCGAGCCCAGGGCTCGCAGGAGGAAACGCCCCGGGACGCGGCGAACCCAGGGCTCCGATGGTCCCCCCGTGAGCCCTGGGTTCGCTGTTGTCTAGCTGGCCTGGCGGCGCTTGCGCCGTTCGGCGAGCCAGCGTTTGCGCAATCTGCGGCGGTCGTCCTCGGGGTAGCCCCCCCAAATCCCTGCTTCCTGGTTCGTCTCCAAGGCGTATTGCAGGCACTCTTCCTGAATGCTGCATGCCGAGCAGATGGCGACGGCCTGGCGGATCTGGGTGGCGGCCACGCCGGTGGTCCCGATGGGGAAGAACAGATCGGGATCCGAGTCGCGACAGGCGCCGAGTTCGCGCCAGTCGGTGATAGTCAGCACGTTGCTCTCACCTCGCGGTTCGTCTAATAGCCCTTGTGGGAATGTGAAAAGTTTCACATTCGCCCCCCTTAGATTGCCGGGCTCCGGAGCCCGGCTTGTCGCGATTGTACGCGCGGTGTAAGTGTCTAGGCAAGTGGTTTCCACAATCTGGAGCGGTCGATCAAGAATCAGGCGTAGTACGGGTTCCCGGTACGCTTCGCCACCGACAGGAGGACTCGATGAGCATCCAGGAACAGCTCGCCGCCGACCGGATCGACGCCATGAAGCGGGGTGACAAGGCCACGGTGAACGTGGTGCGCCAGGTGGAGAGCGAGGTCTCCGTGGCCAAATCGGCTCCGGGGTTCTCCGGCGAGATCGACGACGATCTCTATATGGAGACGATCGCTTCCTACGTCAAGAAGATGAGCAAGGCTCGCTCCGAGTACGAAGAGCTCGGTGACAAGGGGCGCGACCAGGCCGAGGCCCTCGGCTTCGAGATCGACTACCTCTCCAAGTACCTCCCCGAGACGTTGTCCGAAGAGGACACGCGGGCCCTCGTGCAGAAGACCATCGCCGACCTCGGCGTCGACGATCCCAAAATGAAGGGGAAGGTCATCGGTGCCGTCATGGGCGCGGGCGAAGGACTCGACGGCGCCCTGGTGGCCCGGCTGGTCGGCGAGGAGCTCGGCTCCTAGAGGAGCCCCCTCGCTGCTTCGACGTCGTCCACGCCGATCACCGCCCGGGTGTTGGTGGCGAGGTAGAGCAGGTCGATATTCGCTCCCGCATCGGAGAAGCGACGGGCAAGCCTGCCGAGCTCTCCCGGCCGATCCTCGATGTCGACGACGAACACCTCGCGTTCGTGCGTGACGTTGAGGCCGGCGACGGCGAAGGCGTCCTGGGCGGCAGCGTTGTCGTCCACCAGCACGTGGATGACGCCGACTCCCTCGCAGGGGAAGCCGCAGATGCCGTCGATGTTGACTCCCTTCTGACCGGCAGCCTCACCGAGGTCGGCGAGCGTGCCGGGGCGGTTCTCCAGCTCGACGGTGAGGTCGTATGGCATGACCCTCCTTTCCGCTCACTGAAGCGTACGCGGGAAAGGCGAGGCGTGGGTTAGGCGGACTTCTTCTTGCTCTTGGTGGCGTCCACCGATGCCTTGAGGGCGTCCATGAGGTCGACGACGGCGGTGGGTTCGGGCGCCTCGGGGGAGACGATCTCCTTGCCGTCGATCTTGGTTTGCGCTGCGGCTTCCACGGCCTCGCGCGACTCGTCGTGCCATTCGGAGGGGTCGAAGCTGCCGGTGAGGTTGTCGATGATCATCCCGGCCATCTCCACCTCGGCGTCGGTGACCTCGACCTCGGCGTCCAGGCTCTCGAAGGCGGGTTCGCGCACCTCGTCGGGCCAGAACATGGTCTCCAGGACGATGACGTCCTCGTCGGCCCTGATCGTGGCCAGGTAGGTGCGCTCCCGGATGGCGACGGTGGCGAGGCCGACCACGCCCTTGTCCTCCAGGGCGTCCCGCAAGATGTGGTACGCCTTGATCCCGGTCTCCTCCGGGGCCAGGTAGTAGGAGGTGCGGTAGTAGATGGGGTCGATCTCGTCCTCTTTGACGAAGGCGTTGACCGTCACCGTGCCACCGGAGACCCCCTTCATGACGTCGGAGAGCTCCTCGGCGGTGAACACCACGTAGCGGCCCTTCTCGAACTCGTAGCCCTTGACGATGTTCTCGTACGGGACCTCCTCGCCGTCGGCCTCGGAGGTCCGCTTGTACTTGATGCGGCTGTGATCCGATTCGCGCAGCTGGCGGAACTTGGGCCGCTTCGACTCGGTGGCGGGATAGAGCCCGACCGGGATGGTCACCAGGCCGAAAGAGATGGCGCCTTTCCAGATGGATCGCATGGTCCCCCCAAATTAGTCGTCGCAGCGACGCTTTTCGCGGGCCGGCCGTGCCCCAGGCAGGATTCGAACCTGCGCTCCCGGCTCCGGAGGCCGGCGCTCTCTCCCCTGAGCTACTGGGGCGGGGGAGCCGGAATTGTAACCTTCGCCACCCTTCAACCCTCGAGGTGGCGAGAAGCCGATGTCGATGATGTCCGACCTGTCTGCGGCCTTCGGTGCCGCCTTTGCCGCCACGGGCTATGACGCCTCGTGGGGCGAGGTCGTTCCCTCCCAGCGGCCCGAACTCGCCCAGTTCCAGTGCAACGGGGCCCTGGGCGCCGCCCAGCAGGCCGGGGCCAACCCCCGCCAGGTGGCCGATCAGGTGATCGAAGCCGTCGACCGGGCCGGCCTCGCCTCCCTCGACGTGGCCGGCCCGGGGTTCATCAACATCATCGCCGCCGACCCCACCCTCGGCGACTACACCCAGGCCATGGCCGACGATCCGCACCTCGGCATCGCTCAGGCCGCGGAGCCGATGAAGGTGCTGGTCGACTACGGCGGTCCCAACATGTCCAAGTCGATGCACGTCGGCCACCTGCGGGCCTCCATCATCGGGGAGAGCCTGAAGCGGCTGTTACGTCTCGCCGGACATCACGTGGACGGGGACATCCACCTCGGCGACTGGGGCATGCCGGTGGGTCAGCTCATCATCGAACTGGAGCGGCGTCGGCCCGACCTGCCCTACTTCGACCCCGACTTCACCGGTCCGTACCCGGAGGAGTCCCCGGTGACCCTTGAGGACCTCTCCGAGATGTATCCGGTGGTGGTGCAGCGCACCCGCGACGACCCGGAGGAGGCAGAGCGGGCACGCCAGGCCACCTTCGATCTGCAGAACGGCCGCCCCGGCTACCGGGCGCTGTGGCAGCACTACCACGATGTCTCGGTGGCCGAGCAGCGCCGGGATTTCGACGACCTCGGGGTGTCATTCGAGCTGTGGCGAGGGGAGAGCACGGTGCACGACCGGCTCGCTCCGCTCATCGAGCGGCTCCGCGACGAGGACGACCTCGCCGTCGAGTCGGAAGGTGCGCTCATCATCGAGGTGGCCGAGCCCGACGACGCCAAGGAGATGCCGCCGCTGCTCCTCACCCGCTCCGACGGCTCCTACCTCTACTCCACCACCGACCTCGCCACCCTCGAGCAGCGGGCAGAGGAGGGTTACGACCTGGTCCTGTACGTGGTGGACGCCCGCCAGGGCCTCCACTTCGATCAGGTGTTCCGGGCTGCCCGCAAGGCGGGCCTCGATGGCATGGAGATGGAGCACATCCCCTTCGGCACGGTGAACGGCCCCGACGGCAAGCCGTTCCAGACCCGCAAGGGTGGGGTCCTCCGGCTCGCCGACCTCATGCAGCAGGTGACCGAGGCGGCGTCACAGCGGCTGCACGAGGCCGAGATCGCCGAGGACTACCCGCACGAGGAGCGGGACGCCATCGCCCGCAGCGTCGGGCTGGGCGCCCTGAAGTTCGGCGACCTGGCCAACCACCGCACCTCCAACTACAAGTTCGACCTCGATCGCTTCACCTCGTTCGAGGGCAAGACCGGTCCCTACCTGCAGTACAGCGCGGTGCGCATCCAGTCCATCCTGCGCAACGCCGGGGAGCGGGGCCTCGCCCCGGGACCCATCGTGCCGCCGACGGTGGACCAGGAGCGGGACCTGATGCTGCGCCTCCTCCGGCTTCCCGAGGTAGTGGAGCGGGCGATCGACGTGCGCGCTCCCAACGTGCTCGCCGAGTACGCCTACGAGCTCGCCACCGACTTCAACCGCTTCTACGAGGCGTGCCACATTCTCCGTGAGGAGGATCCGGCCCGCCAGGCCTCATGGTTGGCGCTCGTCGATCTCACCCTGCGCGTGCTCCGCCTCCTGCTCGACACCCTCGGCATCGACGTCCCGGAACGGATGTGACGCTCAGATCCGTCGCGCGTACTTAGAGGAACACCTCATGTCACCCTAAGTTCGCGCGACGAGAGGACGAGCGCCCCACCGACCCCGCACCAGATCGCGAAGGTGAGCAAGCCGACCGGTTTGTTGTAGAGGAGCACGTCGAAGACGAACAGCGGCACCGGGGCGACGAAGAGCAGGAACGGGCGGTTGCCCGCCCGGTACGCCTGCACCCCGGCCCAGGCGATGAGCAGGGTGAACGCCACCCCGGCCAGCACCCCCTGCTCGGCGGAGATCATCAGCGACTGGTTGTGCACCACGTACGGGTACTCCTCGTCGACGGTGTACTCGTTCTCCAGCACGGTCATGTACCGGTTGGGCCCGACTCCGACCACCGGGTAGTCGCTCGTCATCTCGACGGCCTGCTTCATGAGGGTGACCCGTCCCAGCGACGCATCGTCCACATCCCCGAGGAAGGTCTCCTCGATCCGCACCTGCCAGGCGCTTGCGGTGAGCAGCGCCGGGATGAGGAAGGCGACACCCACCACGCTCATCCCCACCCGCAGCCCCTTGTCGCCGCGCACCGCACCGATCACGCCGACGATGGAGACCGCCACCAGCCCGAGGAACGCCGAGCGGGAGTGCGTCAGCGCCACCGTGGTGGTCGCGGCGCCGATCCCGGCGAGGAACCAGAGACGCATCCGGCCCGACTCCGGCAGCAGGGCAAGCCCGACGGCGACGGCGATGAGCGCCACCGCCGCCGGCTCGTAGACGTGGTCGTACAGCCCCTGGGGGCGCACCATCCACTCGTTGGTGACCAGCAGCTCCGAGCCGGGGTGGAGCAGCGTGTAGCCGACGGCCTCTTCGGTGACGCTCTGCGCTGCAACGATCACGGCCTGGAGTGCGGTGGTGGCCAGCAGCGGGGCCGCCACGAAGCGGCGCAGGTCGTCCTTGTCGTAGCCCGCGGTCGCCAGCACCACCCCGATGGGGGTGACGATGGAGAAGGTGAGGATGGCTCCGGCCCCCGAGGGGTGGAAGACGAAGGCAATCACCGCGGTCACGACGAGGGCGGCGTAGGTGAGGACCGCGGCGACGCGTCGACCGAGCACATCGAGGGCCGAACGGTCCAGGGTGAAGAGCGCGGCGAGCACCGCAACGGTGGTGATCATGGTGAGCACCACCCCGGTGTCGCTCTCGGCGAAGGACAGCGACCAGGCGGGCAGCATGGCCACGGCGGCGGCGACCGCCAGGCGGTTGACCCGCCCCCGGGCGGAGGTGGTTGGAGACGACAGGGTGCTGCTGGTGTCGGTCATCGAGGGATCACCGGGTTATCGTCGCCGGGGTGGGTCCGATTGAGTGTACGGGGGTGACCTTGTGAGTTGGCCCGGGGTGATCGAGGCCTTTCGGGATCGGCTCCCGGTGTCCGACGCCACCCCCGTGGTCACCCTCCTCGAGGGCGGCACCCCGCTCCTTCCCGCTTCGCACCTCAGCTCCCTCGTCCAGCGCGACGTGTTCCTCAAGATCGAAGGGGCGAACCCGACGGGCTCTTTCAAGGATCGAGGTATGACCCTCGCCGTCTCCAAGGCGAAGGAGGACGGCTCGGTGGCGGTGGCGTGTGCTTCCACCGGAAACACCTCGGCATCGGCGGCCGCTTACGCGGCCCGTGCCGAGATCACGGCCATCGTCGTCGTGCCGGCGGGCAACGTGGCCACCGGCAAGCTGGCCCAGGCACTCGTGCACGGGGCGACGGTCGTTCCGGTGGACGGCTCCTTCGACGATGCCCTCGCTCTCGTCCTGGAGCTGACCGCCACCCACGACGTGGCCCTGGTCAACTCGATCAACCCGTTCCGCATCGCCGGCCAGCAGACCGCGGCGTGGGAGGTGCTCGCCGACCTCGGTGACCCGCCGGCGGTGCACGCCCTCCCGGTGGGCAACGCCGGGAACATCACCGCCTACTGGCAGGGATACACCGCTGCGGAAGTCGCTCCCAAGATGTGGGGCTTCCAGGCGGAGGGGGCCGCACCCATCGTGTACGGCGAGATCGTCGACGAGCCCGAGACGGTGGCCACGGCCATCCGCATCGGAAACCCGGCGTCGTGGGACGGGGCGATTGCCGCTCGCGATCAGTCCGGGGGCCGTATCGAGGCAGTATCCGACGACGAGATCCTGGATGCCTACCGGCTCCTCGCCACCAGGGAGGGGGCGTTCTGTGAGCCGGCCTCGGCTGCCGGTGTGGCCGGGATCATCAAGTTTGGTGCCGATCTGCCCGATGGACCGATTGTGTGCACCCTCACCGGGCACGGTCTCAAGGACCCGGACACCGCGCTGTCCCTGGCACGTGTCCCCGACCCGGTGGCTCCCACCCTGGAAGCCGTGTTGGAGCACCTCGAGCTCTAGCTGGCAGCTGGTAGCTGGTAGCTAGCAGCTGGTGGCTGAGAGCTGACTGTTGCTTGAACTACATCCATGAACCGTTACAATCCGCCCATCCACGCCACCCGGCACGTCCTTCGCGTTGCCCGTGGCATCCCAAAGCGACCGGGATCCCCCGCGTCGTGCAACCCCAGGGTCTCTGACCCCAAGCCGCTGAGAAGGGGAAACCAGCAACCATGAGCACGCCCAGAGCAAGGCTCCAGGAACTCGGACTCGACGATCTCCGTGAGATGGCGACCAAGGTCGACATCGAATCCGATGGCCTGCAGAAGTCCAAGCTGATCGCGGCCATCCTCGACGCGGAGAAGTTCGAGGAGTCCATGCTCCCCGACGTCAAGACCGACGAGGAGCCGGCCAAGACCCAGCCTCGCGACGGCAACGGTGACGGTGACGGCGACGGCGGCTCCCGCCGCTCCCGCAACCGCAGCCGGAGCGGTCGCGGCCAGCGCGAGCCCATCGACGAATCCTCGCTCGAAGTGCGCGAGGGCATCCTCGACATCCTCCCCGAGGGCTACGGCTTCCTGCGCACCTCCGGGTACAAGCCGGGAGAGAAGGACGCCTACGTCTCGGCGAATGTGATCCGCAAGGGTCAGCTGCGCAAGGGCGACCTGGTGTCGGGCCCGGTGCGCCCGGCCCGGGGCCAGGAGAAGTTCCCGGCGCTGGTGCGGGCGGTCACCGTCAACGGCGGCGACCCCGAAGAGGCCACGAACCGGCCCAAGTTCAACAAGCTCACCCCGTTGTTCCCCGACGAGCGGCTTCGCCTGGAGATCGACGGCAAGCCCGAGGACATGATGGCCCGCATCATCGACCTCATCTCCCCGATCGGAAAGGGCCAGCGCGGGCTGATCGTGTCACCGCCCAAGGCGGGCAAGACCACCGTCCTCCAGGACGTGGCCAATTCGGTTGCGGTGAACAACCCGGAGACCCACATCATGGTGGTGCTCGTCGACGAGCGCCCCGAAGAGGTCACCGAAATGCAGCGCTCCGTGAAGGGCGAGGTGATCTTCTCCACCTTCGACCGCCCCGCAGAGGAGCACACCCAGGTCTCGGAACTCGCCATCGAGCGGGCCAAGCGGCTGGTGGAACAGGGTGAAGACGTGGTCGTCCTGCTCGACTCCATAACCCGCCTCGCTCGTGCCCACAACCTGGCGACCCCGGCATC
>CAYQZO010000032.1:0-10835 GCA_964421925.1 uncultured Acidimicrobiaceae bacterium | reverse complement strand
GGCAGCGAGAAGATCCACGCCAGCATGGCGGCCCGCATCCCGGCGCTGGCCCGGAACAGCAGCTCGGAGTGCAGCCGCATCCCGGTGAACACGATGAGGATGCGCGACGCCACGTACGCCCACATGGCGCCGATCAGCGTCGCCACGTTCCATCCCGCGCCCTGGCCGGTGAGCGAATCGAAGAAGGCGGCGGCGATGAGCCCGGCGATGACGGGCATGATCCACAGCGTCACCCACACCACCAGGCTGATGCCGTAGCGGATGGGCTGGTTGCGCAGCAGCGCCAGGACCACCCTGCCCACGGGAACGGTGGTCGGCGTGGTCATGCCAGCACCTCCTCCATGCCGGTGGCGAGCAGGCGAGAGAAGCGGGAGTCGGGGTCGGCGGCCAGCTCGGCTCGATGCCCGTGCTCGGCGACTCTGCCGTCGTCGAGGATCAGGATGTCGTCGGCGCGGGTCACCGTGCCCAGGCGGTGGGCGATGATGATCCCGGTTCGGTCCTCGAGGAGGTGGTCGACGGCGCGTTCGATGAGAGCCTCGGTGGCCGGGTCGAGGCGGGACGACGCCTCGTCGAGGACCACGATCCCGGGATCCTTGAGGAAGATGCGGGTGAAGGCCAGCAGCTGGGCCTGGCCGGCGGAGAGGCCGCCGCTGCCCGACTCCAGCACCGTATCCAGACCGCCGGGGAGGGAGTCGAGCCACTCGTCCAGCTCCAGGCGGTGGATGGCCTCGACGATCTTCTCGTCGGGGATCGAGGGATCGAAGAAGGTGAGGTTGTCCCGCACCGAGGCCCGGAACAGCTGCACGTCCTGGGTCACCATGCCAACCCGCTCCCGGAAGTCGCTGACGTGGGCGTCCCAGGTGGGCACGCCGCCCAGGCGAACCGTTCCGCCCTGCGGCTCGTAGAGGCGGGTGATGAGTCGGGCGATGGTGGACTTGCCGCTCCCGGTGCGCCCGAGCAGTCCGACGACGCGGCCCGGAGCCACCGTGAAGCTGACGTCGTGGATGACCCGGTCCGGGGCGTCCCCGTCCATGTAGGCGAACTCGACGTCGTCGAACTCGACGCTCAAGGGCCCGCGCGGGATGCCGGTGTCGCCCTCCGGCTTGAGCGCGGTCGTTGTGTTGAACAGTTCGTCGACCCGCTCGATGGCGGCGCTCGCCTTCTGCAGGTCCTCCAGCTGGTCCCGAATCTGCTCCATGGGGTGACGGGTCATCTCGGTGTAGTGAAACACCAGGTAGACCGCGCCGATGGTGAGCGTCCCGATGCCGAAGAGCCAGGAGCCGAAAGCGAACACGAGCGTCATCGATAGCCCATAGAGCACGATGTTGGTGCTCCACATCATCGCCCACCCCATCCAGGCGCGCACGGTCTGGGGAAGCCACTTGCGGTGCAGCTCATCGAAGCGCTCGCCCATGTATCCCGCCGCTCCGTTTGCGGTGATGTCCTCGGTTCCCTCGACGACCTCGCCGACGAACCCGTAGGTCTGCGCCGAGGTTGCCCGTACCGCTTTCCACCAGGGCACGGCGACGTGGTGCAGCCCCGTCATGGCCGCCATGGCGGTCAGGGTGAACACGGTGACGCCCAGCCCGACGATCCAGCTCTCCAGGGTCAGCATGACGAGGATGCCGATGATGAGGCCGCCGTTGGCGACGACCTTGATCATCATCGCGGCGAAGAAGTTGGACAGCGAGGTGACGTCGCCGTCGATGCGCTCGATCAGCTCACCGGGGGACTTGCCCTTGTGGAACCCCATGTCGAGCCGGATCACGTGGTCGGTGAGCTCGGAGCGCATCAGGTTGGTGGCGGTCCACCCGATGTCCTCGGCCAGGAAGGTCGACCACACGGCGAGCGCCTGCTGAGCGATGGCGATCAGGATGAAGGTGACCGCGATCGGAATCAACGACGACGTGTCGGCACCCTCCGTCGCCGAGTCGATGAACCGCTTGATCAGCTGCGGGTTCACCAGCTGGAGGCCGATGACGCCGACGAGGACGACGGCGAGCAGCGTCACCTTCCCCCGCTGGGGGCGAAGGTACCGTCTCAGCAGCTTGAAGTATGAGCGTACGGGGATCATTTCTCGGTCCTGGTCGAGGTTCGGACGTCAGCTGCGGCCCGTAAAGAAGCCGCCTCGGGGGCGGCTTTCTCGCTGAGGCGCTGCTTCGGTTCAGGACCGGAAACGGGCGCGCGCGAGGGCCGCCAGAGCTGTGTTCGGAGATGCTTTCCGGAACACGATGTTGCGTCCTCCTCGTTCGCTGCCGGAGGCACTCTCGCGGATCGGGCCGGAACTGTCAAACACCGGACCCCTGTGGTCGCGCGTACCTAGAGGAACACGTGATGTCACCCTGAGTACGCGCGACGGGTGCGGTCGATCGGTGGGCCGGTGCTCAGCCGCCCTCGACGAGGGCGCGCAGCGCCTCCTCGAAGCGTCCAATGTCGCCGTAGGTGCGGATCGAGTCCGCTTCTTCCCCGGTCATGGGGCCGAAGGCGACCTTGGTCATCGCCAGCACCGTGTCCTCGCCGTCCTCGGTGAGCTCGTAGTGGGCGTCGAGGATCGTGCCCGGCATGACCCGTCCCCTGGTGGCGAACCGCAGCGGCGGGTCGTAGACGGTCACCTGCCCGTACAGGTGGCCGGCGCCGTCGCCCCAGTCCTCGAAGTGCCGCCCCCCGACCTCTGGCTCGACGACGACGGCTTCGACGCGGTCCTCGCCGTAGGTGAACGGGAACCACTCCAGGGATTCTTCGGTGAGCGCGCGGAACAGGCGCTCCGGCGTGGTGCGAAAGCGGAGCTCGGTCTCGATGCGAACCGTGCGGACTTCCTCGGTCAGGGTTGTCATGGCGTTGCCTCCTACGTGTCGTTCCAGGGCCAGCAGCTCGGCGGCGGCGAGGTCGCCGAGCGGCTCGACCCACTGCTCGTACCAGCGCCGCAGCGGCACCGGATTCAGGTAGTTGAACCGGTGCTTGCCCCGGCGCCGCACGGTGACGAGATCGGCGTCGGTGAGCACGCCGAGGTGCTGCATGACGGCGAACCGGCTCAGGTCCGGCACCGCCTCGGCCAGCTCGCCAGTCGTCTTCGGGCCGATTGCGAGCAGATCGAGCAGATGGCGTCGCACGGGGTTTCCCAACGCCCTCCACACGTCGCTCGCCGCGTCCTCGGCGGGTCGGACTGTCATGTGATAACTATATCACATGATGCCTGTCTGATCAGAAGACGTTGACGACGACGAGGGCTGCTAGCAGCGCCAGCGAATTGGTGCCGATGTGGGCGATCCACGGAGCGAGCGTGCTGTTGGCCCGCAACCGCAGCCACAGGAAGCCGAGGCCGACCAGGGCGGTGCCGGCGACGGCTCCGGAGGCGGCGACGACCCCGCCCACCAGGCCTTCGAACAGGCCGCCCGCGGGGTTGACGTCGAGGGTGTCCAGGGTGGGAAGGATGTGCCAGAGTCCGAAGAGTGCCGCCGAAGCCAGCCCGGCGGAGAGCGGCGTCCACTTGCGGGCGAACATGCCGAACAGCACCCCGCGGAACAGCACCTCTTCATAGAAGGCGGTGGCGATCGGTATCCGCACCAGTGCATTGAACAACACCACCGCGGTGGATTCCCCAACCACGCGATCGTCGTAGAAGAAGTCCCGGGTCGCCGGTATGGCCACGGCGGCGACGATCCCCACCGCAATCGCGGCAGCGACGATGCCCCCGACGATCAACCCTTGGCGGAACCGCGCCGACCACAGGCCGATGTCCACCCGGGTGACCTCGGCGTGACGGGCGATGGCGAGGGCAACACCGAGGATGGCCAGGTTGAACGGGATGTACCACACCTCGCCCACCCAGGTGTTGGCCGCGATGTTGGCGTAGCCGGTGAGGGCGACGATGCCGACGATGTGCCACACATGGATGCTGTGCGGGTTCGGCGGTCGCTGCAGCCACATCGACGGGTGCCACATCCGGTCCCATTGATCGATCGTCCAGGAGTTGGCCGGATCGTGCGGGATCAGCGTGGCCTCGGGGTGTCGAGGCTCTTCGGTCATGTCTTGCGCCACCCTACCGGTGGGGGGAAAACCCCTGGCTACCCTTGCGGGCATGGCGCTGCTGGAAGCCTTCAAGCGGAAGGTCCTCGAGCTCGGCCGCACCGAGGCACGGGCGAAGGTGAAGCCGCTCCTTGCCGACGAGGAGGCGATCGAGCGCTCCGCGGCGGGCCTCGATCGGCGCGACCGCGAGGCCTTCGTCCTGTTCTGGCTGATCTCGGACCAGGCCCTGTACCTGGTCGCCGGCGGACCGGCGCGGGACTTCGCCTATCGCGTCCCCTTCGAGGCAGTGCGGGAGATATCGCTCGACTTCGACGAGACCGCAACCTCGCTGCCCTGGTATGTGCGCCTTTCCCTTCGCGACGCCGGCCCCGATGTGGTGACCACCCTCGATGAGGAGCCCGATCCGAACAACCCGCTTGCCGCGGCGCCGCCGGTGGCACTCGACGCCGACCAGATGGCACGGCTGACGCGGGGCGAACTCATCCCGCTCAGCGGCTTCGCCGCGCTGTCCCTGAAGTTCATCAGCGCGTTGCGCGACGGTTTGGAGGCCGCCGGTGCGGTGGTCAAGGTGAGCGGCCTCGACGCCTACGAGGCGCGCCGGGCACGACGCAAGGCGCAGAAGAAGAGCACCTAGGGGAGCGGTTCGCGCCACACCACCGCAGTGCCGTCGAGCACCGTGGTGCCCTCCTGGTTCACGATCAGGCAGTCGAGCTCGGTGATCGGCTTGTCGTCGCGCTTTGCGGTGACCTCGACGGTGGCGGTGATCACGTCGCCGGGACGCACCGGGGCGCGGAAGTTCCAGTCCACGTTGAGGAACACGGATCCCGGTCCCGGCAGATCCTCGGCGACCACCGCGTTGAGGAGCCCGCTTGTGACGCCCCCCTGTACCACGATGCCGCCGAAGCGGGTGGAGGAGGCGGCGGCCTCGTCGTAGTGGAGTGGGTTCCGGTCGCCGGTGATCTCGGTGAACAGCTCGATGTCGCGGCTCGTCACTTCTCTGCTGCGCGAGGCGCGATCGCCGACCTTGAGCGTCACGAGGAAACAATAGATCGGGGACCGCAATCGCTGCGGTCCCCGATCCGTGACTGACGACCCCCGTCGGTCATGGTGATATGTCCAGTGCATCCCGGCTTCGGACAATGCACAATCGAATGTCCGAGAAGCCTCCTGCCGGACATAAGGAGATGGACGGGAGCGGATGGCGACAGACATCGATCAGCGTTTCGAGGCCTTGTACCGGGCACACGTCAGGGACGTGCACGCGTACTGCCTGCGCCGCACCTCCGCCCGGGAGGCATTCGATGCAGCATCGGAGGTGTTTGTGGTGGCACTGCGGCGAATCGATGACGTCCCCGATGGAGCCGAGGCACTGCCGTGGCTCTACGGCGTCGCCCGCAACGTGCTGACGAACCGGGCGCGCGGAGATCGGCGCCGTCTGCGCCTGTGGGCGAAGGTTGCCGCCCACAACGAGGTCTCCGAGCCCGGACCCGAGCCCCAGATCATCAGACGCGAGGAACACCGGGAGCTGCTCGAGGCCGTGGCCAAGCTCCCGGACAAGGATCAGGAGATCCTCCGGCTCGTCGAGTGGGAAGGCCTGAGCCGCGACCAGGTGGCGGACATGTTCTTCGTGAGCAGAGCCGCCATCGACAAGCGGATCAGCAGGGCGTACAAGAAGCTCGCCCGTGACCTCGGCATCCCCGCTCAAGGTGTACTCACGACCCCCGTGCCAGTTGAGGAAGGAGGTGAGGCATGACATCCGTCGCCCAGTTGATGCGCGAAGCGAACCCGGTGCCGCGTCCCGAAGCTGCGCTGACACCCGACGAGTTCGATGCCTTGCTCGTCCTCACCGAAGCAAGGAGCGGAACCATGGACGTGAGACAGGTCGAGACTCCGGCCGAGCAACGGCCGAAGGACCAGCGGAAGTGGCTGGTGGCGGCGGCTGCGTTCGCCGCAGCGGTGATCATCATCGGCGGCGTTGCGTTGCTGCTGAGCTGGAACACCCGTGAACCGGAGCCGGTGGCCCCGGAGCCGGCGTCGCTTCCCGGCAACGAGTTCCGGGTCGTTGCCGGCTTGAACCAGAACCTCCCTCAGCGGATCGTGTTCGGTGAGGACGGCGCCTTCCAGGTCATCGACAACGGCCGAACCGTCGACAGCGGCACCTATACCATCAAGGGTGACCAGCTCAGCTTCGTCTCCGTGTGGGAGGCAGGCCGCGCGCCCGAAGGCTGGGGGATCTGGTGGACCGCTGACGACGACGGGAGTGGGGGAAACTCTCAATTGAAGGCCAACAAATGCGAGGGGGTGGTGGGTGACTACCAGCTCGTGTTCGAGGCGCCGGCGACCGTCACCCTCGAGGTGGTGTACGACGAATGCATTCAGCGCAACTATGTGGCCAACGGGCTCCGGCTCGAGCTCGTCGCCGGCGGCTAAGCGACTGGCTCGAAGCGGGCGGTGAAGTGGCGTAGCCACGGCGCCTGTTCGACGATCCGGTACCCACCGATCGAGTCCGCTGAGGCGGCGACGTCGATGACCACCTCTGCCGTGTAGTCGATGTGGCTCTGGGTGTAGGTGCGGCGGGGGATGGCGAGCCTGACCAGCTCCATCGGAGCCGCGGTGTCGGGACCGCCATCCTCCGCGCGCCGCCCGAACATGACGGTGCCGATCTCGACGCCGCGGACGCCGCCGGTGCGGTACAGCTCGACGGCGAGGGCCTGGGCCGGATACTCGTGCGGCGGAACATGGGGGAGCATCGCCTTGGCGTCGATGTAGACGGCGTGGCCCCCCGCCGGCTGGACCACGGGGACGCCGGCTGCGGCGACCTTTTCGGCCAGGTATTCGGTGGAACGGATCCGGTAGCGGAGGTAGTTCTCGTCGAGCACCTCCTCGAGGCCCCGGGCCATCGCCTCCAGGTCGTAGCCGGCAAGCCCGCCGTAGGTGGGGAAGCCCTCGGTGAGGATGAGCAGGTTGCGGGCCCGCTGCGCCAGGTCGGGGTCGTTCATGGCGAGGAAGCCCCCGATATTGACCAGCCCGTCCTTCTTGGCCGACAGCGTGCACCCGTCGGCAAGAGAGAAGGTCTCCTGGGCGATCTGCTTCGGGGTGCGGTCGGCGTACCCCGGCTCCCTCGTCTTGATGAACCAGGCGTTCTCGGCGAAGCGGGCCGCGTCCAGGAACAGTGGCACGGCGTGCTCATCGCACACGGCGCGAACCTGACGCAGGTTGTCCATCGACACCGGCTGCCCACCGCCCGAGTTGTTGGTGATGGTCATCATCACGAGCGGGATGCGGCCCGCGGCGGCCTTCAGGGTGGTGCGGAGCGCGCTCACGTCCATGTTGCCCTTGAACGGGAGCAGTGCCGCCGGGTCGAGGCCCTCGGCGGCCACCAGGTCGAGCGCCTCGCCGCCCTGGTACTCGACGTTGGCCCTCGTCGTGTCGAAGTGGGTGTTGTTGGGGACGATGTCGCCCTCGTTCACCATCACCGAGAACAGGATGCGTTCGGCGGCGCGTCCCTGGTGGGTGGGGATGATCTCGGTGAACCCGGTCAGGTCCCGCACCACCGCCTCGAACCGGTAGAACGAGCGGCTCCCGGCGTAGGACTCGTCGCCGCGCATCATCCCGGCCCACTGCTCCGACGACATGGCCCCTGTGCCCGAGTCGGTGAGGAGGTCGATGATGATCTCGTCGGCGTGGAGGCCGAACAGGTTGTATCCCGCTCGCTCCAGCGCCGTCTGGCGCTGCTCGGCGGTCGGCAGGTCGATGGCCTGCACCGAGTGGATGCGGAACGGCTCGATGATGGTGGTGTAGGGCATGGCTCCTCCTTCGGAGGAACCAGTATTACGGATCAGCTCTCAGGCCCGCGAGTCGGCTGGTGTGTCGCGGTGCTCGGCGAGCCGGCGCGCCAGCTCTGGATAGGCGGGGTCGATTTCGTATGCGTGGTCGTCCCACCACCCGTCGCGGTCCGGCTCGAAGTGACGAGGCTCGATGCCCGATCCGAGCGCGATCTGCTTCATCTCCTTCTGCAGGGCTTCGGCCTCGTGGGTGATTCGGTCACCCGGCACGGCTTCGAGCACCTCGACGTGGACGTCGATCCCCGTGCGCACCGTCGGCGTGTACGGGTGCTCCCACACCCGGTGGGTGCCCGAGATCACCACCGGGAGCACGGCAAGGCCGAGCCGCTCCGCGACCGAGAAGGCTTCGGGTTGGAACGCCGCCTCGATGCCGAGGATGGTGCCCTGGGGGAAGATCACGAGGCTGTCGCCTCGTTCCACCGCCGTGCGGGCTGCGGCGACGAGGGCGTGGTACCCAGGAGGCCCGGTGTCGGCCGGGACCGGCGCAGAGCCGGAAGCCGCCAGATAGGGCTCGATCGTCCTCCAGTCGTACAGCTCGTCGCCGGCGGCGAACGTCAGCTCGAGGGGAAGGTGGAGCAGGCAGATGGCATCCGCCAAGCCCTCGTGGAGGGGAGCCACCAGGTACGGCTGTGCGGGGTCGATGTGATCGAGTCCGACGAGATCGAGGCGCATCCCGAGCGCGGCACGGGCCGCCCGGGCCCACCGCCGCTCGGCAGCATGAAGGCGGGCGGGCCCCGCCGACCTGCGCAGCTCGAGCATCCACCACCGCGACGGTCCGAAGACCGTCATGGCGGCCGCGCTCAGCCGCACCCAGGAGCGTTTGCTGGTCGCCGCCGCGGTCCGGTCGGTCAATGGCACCGGGTAGGAACGGCCCATGTGCTGGAAACTACTCCGATCCCTGTGCTGTTTCGCCGGAACGCACCCTCCTAGCGGGGCGAGCCCTCCTGCTCGGCGTCGGACATACCGGGATTGAGGACCTCGATGTCGTTGGAGCCGCAGTCCCGGCATTTGTACTGCGGCCCGGTGAGCGGGTTCAGCTGTTTGCGCACGAGTCGCGTCCCGCACACCCGGCAGGAATCGAGCGAGATGTGCTGGTTGGTCCCACATTCGGGACAGTCCACCCACACGTCGCTGTCGAAATGGGTGGTTCCCCAGGTGGCGGCGAGGGTCGGCATCTCGTCGGCGTCATCGGGGACGGCGAAGGGGGCCGGAGGAGGATTGTGGGGCATCATCATGATGGCGTGACCGGTCTCGGCCTTGATGGAGCCGTCGCGGCGGATGGTGAACAGCGCCACGCCCTGGCTCTCGCTGATGCTGATCGCTCCCGGGCTGAACCCCTCTGCCGAGAAGATCGCCCTGCGCCGCTGGTCGTCGGCGTTGAGCATGGCGAGGATCGCCTTCTGCGAGACCTCCGACGAGGCCCGCACCCAGGACATGAGCTCATCGGAGTAGAGCTCGACCTGCTCGGGCGGATTCTCCACCACCTCATGGGGCGCCTGATCGATGTGGAACAGCCACAGGTAGGTGGCTTCGTAGGCCTGCTCCAGGGTCAGTCGTGGTAGTCGGACGCGTGTCATTCCGAGCCTCCCGGCTTCGTAATCGCAGTATCGGCGGGTTCTCGGCGCGTCTACAGCGATCTACGCGGGACCGAATGCTCCCAGTCGGCGAGGAGGGTACGGAGCGAGGCGACGAATGCAAGGGGCTGATCGACGATCAGGTGGTGGTGCGCATCCGGGATGGAGGCCACCGGGGCGTTGCGGCCCATCAGCTCGTACATGTATTCGGCGGTGTCCACCGGCACCACCACGCTGTGCTCTCCCCGGAGCAGCGCGATCCTGCCCTCCACCGACGACAGCTCGTCGTGGAGCGAGGCCAGCGGCTTGTCGAAGACGTGCGGGTCGAACTTCCACGTCCAACCCTCGTCCGTCTCGACGAGCGAGTGGTCGGCGATGTGGTCGAGGATGAACTGGTTGTCGCAGGGCTGGGGCGGGATGAGCCGGAAGTGGGACGCCGCGCTCGCCTTGTCCTCGTAGACCCCGGGCTGCCGGAACGGGCTCCGCCCCGACGCGCCCTGTTCCGACTCCGGGTCCGGCCCGAGCACCGGGCTGTCCACGATGACCGAGCCGGCGATGCGATCCCCGTGCGAGAAGGCGGTCTCGATCGTGACCACCCCGCCGAGGGAATGGCCGACCACCACCGGCGGCCCGGGAAACCCGACCGCTTCGGCGATCCCGACCACCTCCCTCGCCCACTGCTGGTGGCTGTAGTCGTCGCGACGCCCGCTGTCACCGTGCCCGGACATGTCGAAGGCCACTGCATGCCACCGCTCGGCGAAGAAGGGCGCCAGGTACGACCACCAATGCACGTGAGCCGCTCCCCCGTGGACGAACACCAGCCCGGGCAGCCCCTGCTCGCCCCACTCCAGATAGTGGATGTCGGCGCCGTCGACGGGGTGCACCCCCTCCCGGTAGGGAGTGGCCAACGCCTTTTGGAACCACTCGGGGGCGTCGGTGATGACCGTCATCTGTCGCCCGCCTCGATCTCGTGGGGCAGGGTGAACCAGCGCAGGTGCTCGAACTCGACGGAGAACTGAGGGGCGTCGAGCTCATCCTCGAAGCTGGTCCCGTCGAGGATCTGGCGTGCGGTGTTCAGGTAGTCCGTCAGCGCCGACTCTGCTGCGCGTTGGGGCTCCACGGTGTACTCCATACCGCCCGACCGGTAGTCGATCTCCTCCAGGCTGAGCGGAGGGTCACCGCGCCCGTCCCGGTTCTGCCAGAGGCCGGTGTCGGCGTCGAAGTCGTAGCGGGGGAGCAGCTTCCAACCCTCGCTGGCGACGAGGTGGACCGCGTCGACGATGAATTGGAACACCGCTTCGCTGATGAGGTAGTTGAAGCTGACCCTGACCCAGCCCGGCTTGATTCCCTCGCAGCCCCTGGAGATCTCCTTCTCGAACTCGAGCGAGGT
>CAYQZO010000031.1:0-10903 GCA_964421925.1 uncultured Acidimicrobiaceae bacterium | reverse complement strand
CCCTACCCGGCAGGGACCTGGGGCCCCCAGGCGGGCATCGACCTTCCCGCCGCCGACGGCGCCGTCTGGAGCGAACAGGAGCTGGGGTAGCCTCTGACGCCCGGACTCAGAAGGGGGCTCACGTGAGCAAGCAGTACTTCACGCCCGAGGTGTTCGACTTCCTCACCGAGCTTGCGGCCAACAACGAGAAGCCGTGGTGGGAGGAGAACAAGCAGCGCTACGTCGACGTCATCCGTGAACCGGCGAAGGAATTCATCGCCGACTTCGAACCGCGCCTGCACAAGCTCTCCCCGTACTTCGTCGCCGACACCCGCACCAACGGGGGCTCCTTGATGCGTCCCCACCGCGACACCCGGTTCGCCAAGGACAAGACGCCCTACAAGACCAACGTCGGCATCCAGTTCCGCCATGAGGCGGGAAAGGACGTGCACGCCCCCGGCTTCTACATCCACTTCGAGCCCGGCCGGAGCTTCGCCGGGGTGGGGATGTGGCACCCGGAGACCGCGGTCGCCTATCGGGTACGCCAGCACATCTACGACCACCCCGAGCAGTGGAAGAAGGCAACGCGCTCGGACCCGTTCCTCGACGACTGGGACCTCGACCCGGACGAGGACGAGATGCTGAAGCGGGTGCCGAAGGACTTCGACGCCGACTTCGCGTTCGCCGACGACCTGCGCATGAAGAGCTTCATCGCCGGAGCCCGCCTCGATGAGAAGACGGTCACCTCCCGGGACTTCGATGAGCAGATCTACGACCGGTTCGCCACCGCAAACGACTTCAATGGCTTCTTGACCGCCGCCGTAGGGCTGCCGTATTAGGCGAATACACAGTACTCAGCGTCAGCCTGATCAGTCCTTCGCGTACTGACGCAGCGTGATCACGGCAAGCGTGGTCGCCAGGAAAGCACCGGTCATCGGTGCGTACTCGGCTTCGTTGGGGTTCCCGACCAGGAAGACGATTTGCTGCAACACGGCCGCCGAGCCGACCACGGCGAGCAGCGTGCTCCCGATGATGAGCCCGGTCTCGGCGAACGGCTCGCAGGGGGCAAAGACCCTGGTCGCATATGCGATCACGTACACACCCTGTGCCACGAGCAGGGCTCCGAGGGCGTACATGGGGACCGTGAACGACTCGATGAACGGTGTTGCGATGGCAAGGGTGAGGCCAAAGGCCAGGTTGAGCCAGGCCATGGTCGTCAGCACCAGTTGCACGTTCGGGCTCCTCGTCGTTCCGTGGCGAGCATAGGGCCGCGACCCGGGCGGATGCCGTCAAGTCGGGGCACGCCATCTCTATCGGCACCGCCGCGCCGAACCTGAGGAATCTCGTTGTAGGCATGCGAATCGAAGCGGGCTAGTGAGAAGTGCCTAGTGCGCGT
This sequence comes from uncultured Acidimicrobiaceae bacterium, assembly GCA_964421925.1. GTDB lineage: Bacteria > Actinomycetota > Acidimicrobiia > Spongiisociales > UBA5794 > JACZST01. The sequence goes on along the minus strand of CAYQZO010000031.1, from coordinate 9,528 downwards.
TGCGGCGGCCGCCGCCCACCGTCCCGGTTGCTCACTGTGGTTACATGGTCCGATGCTCATCGAGTGTGTCCCCAACTTCTCCGAGGGCCGCGACCGGGCCGTGATCGACGCCATCGCGGCGTCCATCGCGTCGGTGGATGGTGTCGAACTCCTCGACACCGACGCTGGGGAGGCAACAAACCGCACCGTGATGACCTTCGTCGGCGAGCCCGGGCCCGTCGGGGCGGCCGCCTTCGCCGCCATCGCCACCGCAGCCGAGCTCATCGACATGCGCACCCACAGCGGAGAGCACCCCCGCATGGGCGCCACGGACGTGTGCCCGTTCGTCCCGATGGAGGGGGCGACCATGGACGACTGCGTCACCATCGCCCGCCGCCTCGGAGAACGCGTCGGCACCGAGCTCGACATTCCCGTCTACCTCTACGAGTACGCCGCGTTCGATGGGCGCCGCTCTCTCTCCGAGGTTCGCTCCGGCGAGTACGAGGGCCTCCCCGACCGGGTCGACGGCCCCGACTACGGGCCCGCCTACAACGCCACGACCGGAGCGACCGCGATCGGTGCCCGCCAGTTCCTCATCGCCTACAACATCAACCTGAACACGACCGACCGCCGCCTCGCCCACCAGGTGGCGTCTGCGGTCCGGACCCTCGGCACCGCCAAACGCGACGACGAGGGCAACGTCGTCAAAGACGAAGAGGGCAAGACGGTGTTCACCCCCGGCCGGTTCGACGAGGTGAAGGGCCTCGGCTGGTACATCGACGAGTACGACCGCGCCCAGGTGTCGTTGAACCTCACCGACTATCACGTATCGCCCGTGCACGAGGTCTTCGACGCCTGCCGGGAGGAGGCGGTGAAGCGGGGGATGCGCGTCACCGGATCCGAGCTGGTCGGCCTGGTGCCGCTCGAAGCGATGCTCGCCGCAGGCGACCACTACCTCACCCAGCAGGGATCTACCACCGGGGTCACCGAGGCCGACCGGGTGTGGGCCGCCGCCCTGTCGCTCGGCCTCGACGAGCTCACGTCGTTCGACCCTGCTCAGAAGATCGTGGAGTACCGGTACAAGGGGGCACCGACCGGGCTCGTCACCGAGACCGTCGTCGAGTTCACCGACGAGCTCTCCTCGGACTCGGTGGCTCCGGGGGGCGGATCGGTGGCCGCACTGGTCGGAGCGCTGTCTGCCGCGCTGTCCTCGATGGTGGCCGCCATCACCTTCTCCAAACGAGGCATGGAGGACGCCCAACCGCTCATGGAGGCAACCGGCCGCGACGCCCAGGTGCTCAAGGATTGGTTCCTGGAGGCCGTGGACCGGGACGCCGATGCCTACAACGGCGTCATCGCCGCCATCCGCCTGCCCCGCGGAACGGATGCCGAAGCCGCCGCCCGCGACACCGCCATCGCCGAAGCCAACCTCGCCGCAACCCTGGTGCCGCTCGAGGTCTTAGAGCGAGCCGGGGACGCCCTCGAGCTCGCTCAGGTCGTGGCCAGCAGGGGAAATCCGAATGCGGTGTGCGACGCCGGTGTCGCCGGAGCCTGCGCTCTGGCGGCAGCTGAAGGTGCGTCGCTCAACGTACGCATCAACCTGGAGAGCCTCGAAGGAGATATCGACGAGATCGTCAAGCGACACGACGCCGCGCTGCAGCGAGCTCGAGAACAGGCCGGCGTCGTCGCCCGGTCGGTCGACACCACCCTCACCGAGTAGGGTGAGCGCCGGAGGAGGAAGCCATGCCCGCTGCGCGCCGCTCTATGCGTCGCACCGCTCGCCGCACCTCGCGCCGGATGAGCCGCCGTCAGGCACCGGGCGGGCCACCGCCCGCCCCAGAGGCGGCAGTTCCCGCACAACAACCGGCAGCCCCGTACGAGGAACCCGCCGTTCCGCCAGAGGAGCCCGTTGCGCCGACCCCGCGCGAGCCATCTCCCGACGCAGCCGGTGAGCCGAACCCCCAGGCCCGGCGTCTCGCCGACCTCGCCGAGGCCCACGACACCGGGGCGCTCACCGACGAGCAGTACGAGGAGGCCCGGCGCCGGGTCATCGATGCCGCCGAGTAGCGCTCCTAGGGAGGGTGGTCGCTCATGACGAGTGCTACGAGCCAGCTGGCACGCACGCATCGGGGTCTTCGATCGCAGTCGCGGCTCGCTCGAGGATGACCGACCACCCTCCTAGGGCCAAACCGCCCTGGCAGCGCTGGACCCCGTCGCGGTAGGGTTTCGCCACCCCCACGAGAAGGCTGGGCAGCGCTTCTCGGGGCTGAGACGGGTACAGGAGGAGCATCGTGAAACGAACACGAGCCGCGGGCCTGCTCGCACTGCTATTGAGCATCGCTCTGATTGCGGCGGCATGTGGAGGCGACGACGACGACGGGCTCTCATCGGGCGAGGATCTCACCTTCGGGATGATCCTGGTCGGGCCGGAGAACGACAGGGGATGGTCCCAGGCGCATCGCGAGGCCGGTGAGTACGTCGAGGCCAAGCTTGGCGCCGAAATGGTCCTGCTGGACACGGTCAACCCGGCGGACCGGCCGGAGACCTCGGTGGAGTCGGTGGTCGACGACATGATCGCCCAAGGCGCGCAATTGATCTTCGCCACCTCGGACGACATGAAGGACGGCATCGAAGCCGCAGCCGCGGCGCACCCGGACGTCCCCATGATCTGGTCCTCGGGAGACAGCGCCTGGGCCGATGGTGACGGCTATCGGGAAGACCTGGGCAACCTGGGCAACATCATGGGGAAGATGGAGTACGGCAAGGCCATCGCCGGCTGCGCCGCCGCCCTGAAATCGGAGACCGGGCACATCGCCTACCTCGGGCCGCTCATCAACGATGAGACCCGGCGGTTGGCCAACTCGGTCTACCTGGGCGCCCGCTACTGCTGGGAGAACTACCGCGACCGCGATCCGAACCAACTCGAGTTCGACGTGAACTGGATCGGCTTCTGGTTCCACATCGCCGGCGTCACCCTCGACCCCACCGAGGTGACCAACGCGTTCTATGACTCCGGAGCCGACGTGGTCGTGTCCGGGATCGACACCACCGAGGCGCTCGTGCGCGCCGGTCAGCGTGCCGCGGCGGGCGAGGACGTGTGGGCAATCCCCTACGACTACGAAGGAGCGTGCGAAGAGGCGCCGCAGGTCTGCCTGGGTGTGCCCTACTTCAACTGGGGACCCTCGTACCTGGAGACCGCCCAATCGGTGGTCGACGGGAACTTCGAGGCCGACTTCCAGTGGCTGGGCCCGGATTGGAGCGACATGAACAATCCGGACACGAGCATGATCGGATGGTTCCCCGGCGAGGCCCTCGGCGACGACAACCGGACCACGTTGGAGACCTTCATCACCGGGCTCGGTGACGGAAGCATCAACCTGTGGACCGGACCGCTCAACTATCAGAACGGCTCGGTGTGGCTGGGAGACGGAGAGACGGCCACCGAATACCAGATCTGGTACACCAAGCAGCTGCTCGAGCACATGGAGGGCCCGAGCGAAGCGAGCTGAGCCGTATTGGCCTCCCCCGCGGAGCGGGGGAGGCGCGAGACCGCGAAGCGGTCGAGCGGAGGGGGCTCCGTCCTGGGGCCCCCTCTGCGACGGGCCTCCGGCCCGCCGCGTCTCCCCCGCAGAGCGGGGGAGACGAAGAACTAGCCTGCCGCCATGGCCCTGGAGATGCGGGACATCGTCAAGACCTACGGCTCCCTCCGGGCCAACGACGGCATCGATCTCACCATCGAGGAAGGCACCCTCCACGGGCTGCTCGGAGAGAACGGAGCGGGCAAGTCCACTCTGATGAAGGTGCTCTCCGGCTTCATCGAAGCCGACTCCGGCGAGGTCGTCCTCGACGGCACCCGGCTCGCCATGCTGTCACCGAACGACGCCATCGCCGCCGGCATCGGCATGCTCCACCAGGACCCGCTGGTCTTCCTCCCCTTCTCCGTCCTGGACAACTTCCTCCTGGGCAGCCCGGGCGGGATTCGCCTCGACCGCAAGCAGGGGCTCCGCGAGCTGGAGCGGGTCTCCGATGACCTCGGCTTCAGCTTCAACCCCGACGAGCTCGCCCGAAACCTGACCGTCGGCGAACGCCAGCAGCTCGAGATCACCCGGTTGATCTGGCTCGGCGCCAGAGTCCTCATCTTCGATGAGCCCACCACCGGGATCTCGGCGAGCCAGCGCCTCCAGCTCTTCGACACGCTGCGCACGCTCTCTGAGGAGGGCCTCATCGTCATCTTCGTTTCCCATAAGCTCGAAGAGGTCGAAGACCTGTGCGACTCGGTCACCGTGCTCCGCCAGGGCAAGGTGGTCGGCGCTGCGGACATGCCGGTTCCACCCGACCAGCTGGTGGAGATGATGTTCGGCAAGGTCTTCGTCGAGTCGGACAAGTCGGATGCCGAGATCGGCGCCGCAGCCTTCCAGCTCGGCGCCTGCACCATCAGCGAGGGCACCACCAACATCGGCGACTTCGACCTCACCGTCAACGCCGGTGAGGTGATCGGCCTCGCCGGCCTGGAAGGCAGCGGGCAGCGCCCGTTCCTGCGAGCCGCCGCCGGCCTCCTCGATCTCGACACCGGATCGATCCACGTGGGTGACACCGACGTGACGCAATCCGGCTACCGGGAGCGACTCGCCGCCGGGGTCCATTTCATCCCGGCGGGACGGCTCGAGGAGGGCCTGGTACAGGGCCTGACCATCGCCGAGCACGTGGCCCTCACCGAGCAGGACGGCTTCCTCATCGACTGGGCCCAGGCCGAGGCCGCCGCCGAGGAGAAGATCAACGGCTACTTCGTGAAGGGCACGCCGAAGTCCACCGCCGAGTCGCTGTCGGGCGGCAACCAGCAGCGGCTCCTCCTCTCCATGGTGCCCCCCCACATCAAGCTGCTGCTCATGGAACACCCGACCAGGGGGCTCGACGTCGAGTCCGCCGACTACATCTGGCAACGCCTGCTGGAACGGCGCAACGACGGCACCGCCATCGTGTTCGCCTCCTCAGACCTCGACGAGCTGCTCCGCTACAGCGACCGCATCGTCGTCTTCTTCGCCGGCGACGTGTTCACCGTGTGCACGACCGCGGACATCGACGGGGAGACCCTGGGCCACCTCATCGGGGGGAGGGAACGGGTGTGAACACGGTCACCACGTGGGCACGGCGGTCCGGCCCGACCCTGGTCTCCCTGGCGGCGGCCTTCGCCCTCGCCGTGCTGCTGCTGTGGCTGGTCGACGCTCCGCCCTTCGAGGCGCTCCGGTTGATCGTGGACGGCGCCTTCGGCAGCGCCAGCCGGACCGCAGCCACGCTCCTGGCCTGGGTGCCCCTCACGCTGGCGTCCGCCGGCCTCGTTGTGACCTTCGCCGCCGGACTGTGGAACATCGGCGTGGAGGGCCAGGTCATCATGGGTGCGATCGCCGCCACCTGGGTGGCCCGGGAGGTCCCCGGACCCGTGTACGTGGTCATCCCGGTGGCCATCGTGGCCGGGATCATCGGGGGCGGGGCCTGGGCTCTCTTCGCCGGCGTGCTCAAGACCCGGTTCCACGTCAACGAGATCTTCGGAGGCCTCGGCCTCGACTTCGTCGCCGCCGGCCTTGCCACCTACCTGGTCATCGGCCCCTGGCAGCGGGCGGGCATCGCCTCGACCAGCGGCACCGACATCTTCCGCATGGAGGCTTGGATGCCAACGGTGACCGCGTTCGGGGCGCAGTGGCCGGTGATCCCGGTGCTGCTGGCGCTGCTCGCGGTGGTCGGCGTCTACCTGCTCATGCGGGGCACGTTGTTCGGGCTGCGGCTGAAGGCGGTCGGGCAGAGCCCGAGGAGTGCATACCTGCTTGGCATTCCGACCAATCGCTACCTGCTCGCCGCCTTCCTCATCGGCGGTGCGCTCGCCGGCATCGCCGGCACCGTCCAGGTCACCGCGTTCCATCACAAGCTGGTGCCGGCCATCTCCGGCGGCTACGGGTTCCTGGGGATCCTGGTGGTGCTGCTCGCCGGCTTCGATGCCCGCTGGATCGCCCCCATCGCCCTGTTCTTCACCATGATCGCCACCGGGAGCACCCAGCTCGAGCTGCGCATCGGGCTGGACTCGGCGTTCGGCGACGTGCTCCAGAGCGAGCTTGTGCTGCTCGTCGTCGTCGGCGGGGGGCTGGCGCTGTGGTGGCGGCACCGCAAGCGTCTCGAGGTCCTGGAGGAGTAGTGGAAGCCACCCTGGCCTCGATCGTCGCCTCCGCCGCACCCCTGGTGTACGCCACCATGGGCGAGACCATCACCGAGAAGTCCGGTGTGGTCAACCTGTCCATGGAGGGCAGCCTCCGCTTCGCCGCCATGGTCGGGTTCGTGATCGCCTACTGGGTCGGCCACGCCCTGGCCGGCTTCGCCGCCGCCATGCTCGTGGGTGCGGTGTTCGCCGGGGTGGTGGCCGCCACCAGCATCAAGCTCAAGCTGAACCAGATCGCGGTCGGCTTCGTGCTCTTCGTCCTCGGGGTCGCCCTGGCGTCGTTTCTCGGAGACAACTTCGTCGGCGTGCGCGGCGAGCAGGTGCCAGCGTGGAACATCCCACTCCTCTCCAACATCCCCTTCGTGGGCGAGGTCCTGTTCTCCCACAACATCATGGTGTACGGGAGCTACGTGGCCATCGCCGTCACCTGGTGGTACTTCTACCGGACCCGCCCGGGGCTCAACCTGCAAGGGATCGGGGAGCGGCCGGAGGCAGCCTTCGCCCGCGGCATCGGCGTCAACCGGCTGCGCTTCGCCTACACCGTGTTCGGCGGGGCGTTGATCGGCCTGGCCGGGGCCGCCTACTCGCTGGACGTCCGCCTCGGGTGGCGGGAGAACCTGACGCTGAACGTCGGATGGATCGCCCTCGCCATCGTCATCTTCGGTGGGTGGCATCCGTTGAGGGTCGCGCTCGGGTGCTACCTGTTCGGGGCACTCCAGGTGGCCGCCCTCAAGCTGCAGAACGTCATCCCGGACTTCGCCCAGGTGCTGCCCACCGCGCCGTTCCCACTGATGATCCTCGCCCTCGTCGTGGTGTACAGCTCGTGGTTCGGCCGGTTGGCCGACCGCTTCCCCCGATCGAGACGCCTGCTCGCCAGCGAGGCCCCGTCGGCGATCGGGACCGTGTTCGAGCGGGAGTAGTCGCTCGCTTCGCTCGCTCCAGCTACCGGCTTCCAGCTGCCAGCTGCCGGTCGGCAACCCGGCTACTGAAGCCCGCTTGCGGCCACGAACGCCTCCAGCTGCAGGACCAACGCCTCCTTGGCGTCCGGGTCCAGGAAGGTGGCCTCGATGGAGTTCCTGGCGAGCCGCACCACGTCCCACTCGTCGAGGTTCAGCGCTTCGGTGACGGCGACGTAGTTGTCGCCGACATAGCCGCCGAAGTAGGCGGGGTCGTCCGAGTTGACCGTCACCTTCACCCCCCGGTTGAGCAGGCGGGCCAGGTTGTGGGCGTCGAGCGTGTCGAACACCCTGAGCTTGACGTTGGACAGCGGGCACATGGTGAGCGGGATCTGCTCATCGACGAGGCGGTGCACCAGGGCGTTGTCCTCCTCGCAGCGCACCCCGTGGTCGATGCGCTCGGCTCCCAGGGTGTCGAGCGCTCCGGTGATGTATGCGGGCGGACCCTCCTCGCCGGCATGGGCGACCGCGTGCAGCCCGGCCTCCCGGGCCAGCGTGTACGCCTCCTGGAACAACTCGGGCGGGTTCCCCACTTCTGAGGAGTCCAGGCCGATACCGATGATCCGGTCGTAGTAGTCGTGCGCCTGCATCCAGGTCTCGGTGGCGGCAGAACCGGCCAGGTGGCGCAGAAAGCACATGATCAGGCCCGTCGAGACGCCGAGGTTGACCCCGGCGTCCTCCATGGCCTGCAGGAAACCCTCCATGAACACCGCGAAGCCGATCCCGCGTTCGGTGTGGGTCTGTGGATCGAAGAAGACCTCCGCCCTGCGCACCCCGTCGGCGTGCGCCCGCTCCAGGTAGGCGTACATCAGGTCATAGAAGTCCTGCTCGGTCTGCAGGACGCCCGCTCCCTGGTAGTAGATATCGAGAAACGATTGCAGGTTGTCGAACTCGTAGGCGGCACGAACCTCGTCCACCGAGGCAAAGGGCAGCTCGAGCCCGTTGCGCTCGGCCAGCTGGAACATCATCTCCGGCTCGAGCGTGCCCTCGATGTGGAGGTGAAGCTCGGCCTTGGGGATGGCGCGGATGAAGGCTTCGCTCACCATGTGGTGAAGCTACCAAACTGACGCCATGACCACCATCGATGAGCTCCTCGCCGCGGCACGGGCCCGCCTGGATCGGGTGAGCGCCGACCGGCTCGCCGAGGCCGTCGCGGCCGGGGCGATGCTCGTGGACATCCGACCCTTGGAGGAGCGGGAGCGCGACGGCGAGCTCGAGGGCGCCGTGGTCATCGACCGCAACGTGATGGAGTGGCGGCTGGCCCCGTCGAGCGACTACCGGATCTCCGACATCCCGCAGGATCAGATGGTGATCGTGGTGTGCACCGACGGCTACCAGTCCTCCCTAGCCGCCGCCAACCTCCAGGAGCTTGGGCTCTCGGGTGCCACCGACCTCATCGGCGGCTACCGGTCGCTCCTCGGCGAGCCCACCGAGGGGGGCTGACTCCCTCTCCTTCCCGTCGCGTGCGTCTCTGCGACCAACTATTGGTCCTCCAGACGCACGCGACGGGGCGGAGCCGAATCACCACTCGCTGAGCATCCAGATCTCGGGTTGGAGCTCCTCGCCGCCCACACCGACCTCGGCGAAGATCGCCGCCGCCAGTTTGAGCTGCTCGATGGCATCGCCGTCTCGTCCCGCCGCGTGATAGAGGTCGGCGAGGTTGTTGTAAACCGCAGCGACCTTGTGCCGGTCCCCTACCAGGAGACACAGCTGGAGCGCCTCCTGGGCCGTGCCGATGCCGCTCTCCGGGTTCCCGGCCGCCAGGCAGCTGAGCGCCAGGTTGTTCAGCGCTGCGGCCCGGATGACCGGGTTGGCGTCCTCGACGAGGGACAACGACATCTCATGGTGGCGACGGGCCGCCTTTGCGTCGCTGGATCGCTGCACGATCCCAAGGACGTTGTGGGCCTCGGCCAGCGCCAGCCGGTCGTCGGCGAGGGTGGCATCGTCGAGCGCCCGGAACGCCAGGGCGCCGGCCCGTTCGGCATCTCCGGCGCGGTGCGCGGCGGAGGCCCAGGCGGCCAACGCTCGCGACTCGCCGCCCGAATCGCCGACGAGCGCATCGACCGCTGCGGAGTAATGCGCATCGGCGAGCTCCCACTGGCCGAGGCGGGCGTGCACGTTCGCGATCTTGGTCTCGAGACGACCGAGATCCCCGTCGCCGACACCGGCGGCGGCGACTTCGAAACCGGTCAGAGCCACGCCATATCTGCCGGCGAGGGCGTGGAGATCCGCCATCGACTCCTGTATACCGGCGACGTCGGGATGGCCAAGGGCGAGCGCCGCCTCGTAGTGGCCCAAGGCATCGTCGTTGGCGTAGAGGGCAGCGGCAGCGTTGGCGGCGACGAGGTGCTGCTCGGCCGCTTCGTCGGTCCGGCCCCCCGGGTCCGG
>CAYQZO010000030.1:2349-10981 GCA_964421925.1 uncultured Acidimicrobiaceae bacterium | reverse complement strand
GGGCGGGCAAGACCACCCTGTTCAACCTGGTCACCGGCTTCGATCGGCCCGACCGGGGATCCTGGCACCTCAACGGCGGGCCTCTGGTCGGCATCCCTTCCTACCAGGTCGCTCGCCGGGGCATGGTGCGCACCTTCCAGCTCACCCGCGCCCTGCCCCGGCTCACGGTGATGGAGAACATGCTGGTGGCCGCCAAGGGCCAGCCGGGTGAAGCCCTGCGCGGAGCGTTGTTGGGCCGGTGGAAGAAGACCGAGGCGCGCAACCGGGAGCGGGCCGAGGAAGTGCTCGAGCGCTTCGATCTGGAGCACATGTCCGATGAGTACGCGGGCAGCCTGTCGGGTGGGCAACGCAAGTTGCTCGAGATGGCCAGGGCGTTGATGGTGGAGCCCGAGGTGATCATGCTCGACGAGCCCACCGCCGGAGTGAACCCGGCGTTGACCCAATCGCTCCTCGCCCACATCACCGGGCTGCGCGACGCGGGCAAGACCGTGATCTTCGTCGAACACGACATGGACGTGGTCCAGGAGATCTCGGACTGGGTGATCGTGCTCGCCGAAGGGCGGGTGATCGCCGAAGGGCCGCCCGGCGCCATCGCCCGCAACCCCGCGGTCATCGACGCCTACCTCGGCGCCCACCACGGAGAAGCGGCATCATGACCGGCCTCCCGTTGCTCGTCGCCACCCAGGTAACCGCCGGGTACCTGCCCGGGGTCGACATCCTCAAGGGGGTCGACGTCACGCTCAACGACGGCGAGCTGATCGGAATCATCGGGCCCAACGGCGCGGGCAAGTCGACGCTGGTGAAAGCGATCTTCGGGCTGGTCGCGGTCCGGTCCGGCACGGTGACCTTGCGCGGCGATGACATCTCGAACCAGCGGGCACACGAGCTGGTGGGTCGCGGTGTGGGCTACGTGCCTCAACGGGCGAATGTCTTCCCATCGCTCACCGTGGCCGACAACCTGCGAATGGGCCTCTACCTCAACCTGCGGGCGTGGGACGAACGCCTGGCCGCGGTCTCCGAGCTGTTCCCCCTCCTCGGCGAGCGGGGGGACCAGAAGGCGGGCCTGCTCTCCGGGGGCGAGCGCCAGATGGTGGCCATCGGTCGCGCCCTCATGATGGATCCATCCGTGCTGCTCCTCGACGAGCCCTCGGCCGGGCTGGCGCCGATGGCCCAGGACCTGGTGTTCGACCGGGTCCGGATCATCGCCGACTCCGGCGTGTCGATCATCATGGTGGAGCAGAACGCCCGCCGCTGCCTGCAGATCGCCGACCGTGCCTACGTCCTCGACAACGGCAGGAACGCCCACGAGGGGAGCGGGCACGACCTGCTCCACGACCCCAAGGTCGTCGACCTCTACCTGGGAACGCTTGGCCGGGCGAAATAGGAATGGGGCCCGGCCGCAGCCGGACCCCATTCCCTCGAGCGCTCGGATCAGGGCAGTGCGCCCTGTATCTGGTCGATGTTCTGGTACGTCAGTCTCGGCCGTCCTTGCTCGTCGACCTGGTCCTGTGGGTCGTCGTACAAGACGACGTCGTAGGTGCCGAGGCCGGGTTCCCCGTTGGGGCTGAAGTCCAGCGGTCCGGAAGCCCCGTCGTAGTCGATGTCGACGCCGGCCCACACCAGGGCCAGACAGTCGGCGATCAACGTGCACTTCTCACCATCCCGGGTGACCCCGATGATCTCGTCCACGTACACCGTCGGGTCGGCGCTCTGGGCCACCTGCGCCGCCAACACCAGCGTGGCCAGGCAGTCGTACATGTGGGCCGAGAAGATCGTCGGCGTGCCCTCCGGTGCGAAGGCGGTGAACCGCTCCACGAAGGTGGGCTCGCCGTTCGCCGGGGCAAGCGCCGGGTAGGTGCCCTTGTAGCCGGCCGCCAGGTCGACGCGCCCGCCCAGGGTGTCGGCCCCGACGTTGTCGACGAAGCCGTCGGCGATGTAGACCTGGCCGTCCCAGCCGGCGCCCTCCAGGTCCTGGACGATCTGTCCGCCCTCGGCGAACACGATCATGGCAAGCGCGTCTGCGCCGGAGGCGACGATGGTGTTGGCCAGCTCGGTGTAGGAGGTCTGCGAGAAGTCGTAGCCCTCCCGGAGCGCCACGCTGGCGCCGGCGGCCTCGATCGAATCCGCCAGGGCGTTGCCGAAGCCCTGGCCGTACTCGTCGTTGCGCCACACCACGGCCACGTTGGCGAAGCCGTCGCCGACGATGATGTTGCCGAGCAGCGGTGCCTGGATGTCATCCGAGGGCGCGGTGCGCACGTGGTACGGGTTGAAATCCGGGCTGCTGAAGATGGACCCGGTGCTCGAACCCGAGCACATCACCATCTGCGACGAGTTCACCTTGTCCCACACCGAGAGTGCGATACCGGAGGCAGCCGGGCCGATGATGGCGTCGTGGTTGCCGGTCAGGTACTGATCGATGTTGGTCGAGGCCACGTTGGGATCGGTCCCCGAGTCCGTGAGATCCAGCGCCACCAGGCTTATCCCGGCGGCGTCGTTGACTTCCTGGACGCCCATGAGCAGCGGCTGCTCGAGCGCGTCGACGATCGCCGACAGCGCCCCGGTCTGGGGCAGGATGGCGCCGATCCGCAGCGGGATCATGTCGAGCGCCACCGGCGGTTCGGTGGTCGTGGTCGCCGCCGTTGTGGTCGTTGCTTCCGTCGTGGTGGTCGCCACGGTCGTCGTCGTGGTCTCCCCAGCCTCGTCGTCACCCTGGTTGAACAGCAGCGCCGCGATGATGATGGCGCCGAGGACTCCGAGGAGCACCCAGGGGAGCCAGGATGTCCAGCCCCCGCCTCCCTCGTCGGCCGGTGGACCGCCGGGAGGTTGAGCGCCGCCTTCCTCCATGGGTTCCATGCTTTCGTCCGTCATGTCGATGCCCTCCGTCTGATTGACAGGTCCGGTGGCATGCTGGCGCTACCAGCCCACCACCGGACCGAGCCAAGATAGCCACTCCTGTCGAAGGGCGCTGGGGAAAGCTTCTTGACAGGCCCCATCCGCAACGTGTAGGTTGCGTAATTAAGCGCAATCCAATGGTTGCACATAACGAGGAGACCTCCATGCGAGCTGATGAGATCCGCAGAGAACTCGTGGTCGATGCCCCCATCGAGCGGGTGTGGTCGGCGCTCACCGAAGCCGACGAGCTCGCCGGGTGGTTCGGCGACAGCGCTGCCATCGACCTCCGCCCCGGCGGCCGCGCCACCATCGGGTGGTCGGATTTCGACTCCGTCGCCGAATGCATCGTGGAGACCGTGGATCGACCCACCCGGTTCTCCTTCCGCTGGGAGGCGCTGAAGGACACCCCGGTGGAGACCGCGTCGACGCTCGTCGAGTTCACGCTGCGCTCCGAAGGGAACAAGACCCACCTCACCATGGTGGAGAGCGGCTTTGCTTCCCTCCCCGACGACGTCTACGAGGAGCGAATCGCCGAGAACTCCTCGGGTTGGGACGCCGAGCTCAAGGAGCTGGCCGACTACGTGGCGGTCGGTGCCTGAGGCAGCCGCACCCGAGGACGTCTTCGCCGCCCTCTCCGACCCGGTGCGGCGCCAGCTCGTGGACTGGCTGACCGCGGAAGAGAACGGGACCGCCACCGGGTTTGCGGCGCGGCTGCCGATCAGCCGCCAGGCGGTTGCCAAGCACCTGCGCGAGCTGGAGCGCGCCGGGGTGATCCGCTCGGAGCGGGCGGGGCGGGAGACCCGATTCTCCCTGGTTCCGGATCGGCTCACCGTGGCCTCCCGCTGGCTGTCCGATCGGGCCGACCGGTGGGACCGCACCCTTGGCCGCCTGGTGCGTCATCTGGAGTCTGAATCGGAAACAACGGCATAATTCGCCCGTGGTCGACCAATCCGACGCCCATCTCGCCCGGCAACGACGCCGGCTGACCGCCTCGGTCACCGACTTCGACGTCGAGCGCCAGCGCGCCCTCCTCATCGGCGTGGTGCACGGCGCCGATGGAGCCACCGCAGGTGAGCGCAGCCTCGACGAGCTCGCCCTGCTCACGGAGACTGCCGGATCCGACCCGGTGCAGGAGGTGCTCTTGCGTCGCGCCAGATTCGATGCCGGGACCCTGGTCGGCAAAGGGCAGCTCGCCGACCTCGTCGCCGAGTCGAAGATGCTCGATGTGGATGTCGTCGTCTTCGACAACGAGCTCAGCCCCGCGCAGCAACGCAACCTGCAGCAGGCGTTCGAGACCGACGTGGTCGACCGGGTGGCCTTGATCCTGGACATCTTCGCCCAGCACGCCCACACCCACGAGGGCATGCTCCAGGTCGAGCTCGCCCAGCACCGCTACCGGCTGCCCCGCCTGCGGGGCAAGGGTGTCGAGCTGTCCCGACTCGGCGCCGGGATCGGCACCCGCGGGCCCGGTGAGACCAAGCTGGAAACCGATAGGCGCCGCATCCTCGATCGAATCTCAAAGATCCAGCGCGAGCTGAAGGACGCCGGGCGTTCTCGTGCGACCCAGAGCAAGTCGCGCAAGAAGTCCGGGCTCCCGGTGATCTCCATCGTCGGCTACACCAACGCGGGGAAGTCCACGCTGTTCAACCAGCTGACCGACGCCGACGTCCTCGTTCAAGACCAGCTGTTCGCAACCCTCGACTCGACGGTGCGCCAGCTCGACCTGCCCGGCGGCCATCACGCCCTGATGTCGGACACCGTCGGGTTCGTCCGCCGGCTTCCCCACGAGGTGGTGGAGGCGTTCCGGTCCACGCTGGAGGAAGCCACCGACGCCGACCTCCTCGTCCACGTCGTCGATGCCTCCGACCCGGACCCGGACGGCCAGATCGACGCGGTGCGGACCGTGCTCGACGAGATCGACGCCGGCGACGTCCCCGAGCTGATCGTGTTCAACAAGACCGACATCACCTCGCCTGCGGAGGTGGCGAGGCTGGTCGGGTCTCATGACGGCTCGGTTGCGGTGTCGGCCATGACCGGTGAAGGAGTCGACGGGGTGCGCGCTGCCATCGCCGGTGACCTCGAGAAGTCGATGGTCACCATGAGCCTCCTTGTTCCCTACGACCGCGGTGACGTGGTCGCGGCGCTGCACGACGCGGGCAATGTCCTCGAGGAAGCCCACGGTGAGGAGGGCACGGCCATGACCGTGCGCCTCCCGGCTGCAGTCGCCGAAGGGCTCGGCGAATTCGCCGGCTGAAGCCGACGCGACGCTACAACGTCCAGCCGCTGAGCGAGCTCAGCACACGGCGCGGCATGAACCGGATCGCCTCCATGAGCTCCTCGCCCGCTGTGGACCGGGCGAGGCGCCCACTCGGGTACTCGAAGGTGATGCACCCTCCGGCGAACAGGTACGCCCATGAGGTCTCGGCAGCGTCGACGAACAGCGCGGTGCCCGGGCGCGGGGAATCGAGCTCGACGCTGCCGGCGACGTCACAGGCCGTGGCCAGCATCACCTCCACCTCCTCGTCGTACGTGTCGGTGCTGAGGACGAGGGTGCTCTCCCCGGCGCGACTGTCGGCGTGCTTCAGCTCCCACCCGGGCGGGAAGTGATGGATGCACGGGACGAAGGCGGCATCGGGAACAGACTGCGCCATGAGGAGCAAGCGCCCGCGACTGGTCGTATCGCAGGTGGGCATTGGGCCGTTCCGCCACTCCTCCGCTATGTACTCCACCGTCCCGCGGGAACACCCGGCGACGACAAGGGCCATAGCGACAAGACACAGGATGCGTCTCACAGCAGGCTCCCGATCAGCTCCAGGTTGACCACGACGAGCCACGAGGCGACGAGGACGCCGGCACCGGCGGCGACCAGCAGTCCCACCCGCCGGCGTGTCCACCGCTGAATCCGGATCGGCGTCCGCTCGGGCACCAAGCGGCGGAACTCGCCGAGCAAATCCCGCGGGTCCCCCCTCAGCAGGCGGTTGAGCTGAGACGGAATGGTGACTCCCTTGGTGGCAGCGAAGGCCTCGGCGAGATCGGCGTCGGTGAAGTAGTCGCCGGCGGCGTCGTAGACATCCTGGGGCGAAGTCCGCAACGCCAGAGTCAGCATCATGTTGGCCAAATCGACGGCCTGCCGCCACGCGCTCGGCCTGACCTCACCGAAGGCGGCGTCGATCAGGTACAGGTGCCCGTCGGCGACGAGCACGTTCCCCGGTTTGATGTCGCGATGGGCGAGGCCGTGGTCCCACATCGCCCGCACCGCTCCGAGTCCGTCGTCGACGATGGTCGCATCGACCTTGGCATCGGAGATCTCGACGCCCTCGATGAACTCGGTGACGAGCATGTACTCGCGGCCCTTGGTGATTTCTACGACCCCGAGCGAAGACGGCCCCGCGACGCCGGCGGACTCCATCAGCCGCATGACGTAGTCCTCGTACTCGGCCAGGGCGCGCACGGTCGTGAACCCGCGCTCGTCCTCGAGGGCGCCGTAGAGCAGGCTCCGGCCGACCTTGTACCACCGATCGGAACGAACGTGGTTCTGTGCGTACAGCTTGGCGAAGACGTGGCGTGCTTCCTCGCCCTCGAGCGTGATCAGGAGCGGGCTGGACCCGGCGGAGGCGTCGAGGGCGAAGAGCCGCACGTCGGCGGCAGCGAGCCCGAGCTGCTCGGAGAGCGCGGTGAGGATCGCCTCGTGCCGGGCCTCGGTCAGCTCCAGGTGTGCCTTCTTGCCGCGGGCATACGACACCGCGAACACCTCGTCCGGCACCCAGATGCGGAAGACGAGCAGCACCGCGGTCACCGCAAGCAGTGCGCCGGTGAGCCCGTCGGTCATCCGCTCCACCGCCAGGTACAGCCGGGCCAAGGCCACGGCGACGACGACGAGCGCGGCGATACCCAGCGCGATGAAGCGGAGACGACCGCCGACCACCAGGGCATAGATCATGCCCATCAGGGTGAGCGTCAACGCGGCCACCGTGAGCGACGGGTTGGCGAAGCCGGCCCAATCGGCGAGGATCTCGATGCCGTCGGGCCGGGGCCGGGCGATCAGGTTGGACAGGGTGAACAGCAGTGGCTGTACCAACAAGATCGTCCCGACGAAGGCGATGAGATGGCGCCACCGTCTGAACGAGAGCAGCGCGATCACGACCGCCCAGCGCAGGATTCGCAGGAACCACTCGTTGGTGAGCGAATCGATGGAACGGGCCAGCCCCGTCAGCCCAGCACCTCGGATGGCATCGATCCACTGCACGACCTCGTTGTCGATGTTGTCCCAGAACGACCCCTGGCCGAGCACGAAGGTGGTCGAGGACATCAACAGGATGAAGATCATCACCGTGAGTAATCCGAGGGGCAGCCAGAACTTGCCGCTGCCGGCAAACGGGTGACGGGGCAGCGGCGCCGGCTCTCCCGACGGGCGACGCCGCCTGCCCGTCACTCGGTGTTGCACACCCTCCGTCGGTTCGGAGCCCAGAACGAGCCTCCTCGGGCCACCAACCGAGGCTACTCGGGACGCAAGCGACCGACCCGCCAGATCTTCGT
Source organism: uncultured Acidimicrobiaceae bacterium (assembly GCA_964421925.1). Lineage (GTDB taxonomy): Bacteria > Actinomycetota > Acidimicrobiia > Spongiisociales > UBA5794 > JACZST01. Next base: position 3,553 of record CAYQZO010000030.1, on the reverse strand, counting down.
TCGCTGCCCTCGGGCTCGAAGCCGGATGCCCGGAAACCGCGGGGCCCGACTTCGTCCGAGACGGTCTATACCATGGTGTTCCCGATCACCGCCGCAGTGAGGCCCTGGGTGCCGATCGCGATATCACCGGTGTCGGTTGCGATCCACTCGCGCCCCTCGGTTGAGAGGTTCATCTCGAAACGGAAGTCGCACCATTGGCGCCGATCGTGTCGCCGGCCGTACGCTGCCGCCGTATGCGGGTCGCGGTCATCGGAGCCGGATCGTGGGGAACCACCGTGGCGTCGATGCTGGCGCCGAAGGCGGAAACCACGCTGTGGGCCCGCGACCCTGCGCTCGCCGAGGCCATCGCAGGCGGGGAGAACCCGGCCTACCTGCCGGGGGTGAGCCTCCCCTCCGGGTTGCGAGCGTCCAACGACCTGGAGGCCGCGCTCGGCGGAGCGGACGTGGTGGTGATGGCGGTGCCGTCCCACGGCTACCGGGCGGTGCTCGAGCAGGGCGCCGCCGCCGTCGGCGCATCCGTGCCCGTGCTGTCGCTCACCAAGGGCATCGAGCAGGGGACGCTGATGCGGATGACCGAGGTCACCGCCGATGTGCTCCCTGGCCACGATGCGTCGGTCATCGGCGTGCTCACCGGGCCCAACCTGGCGATCGAGATACTCGCCGGCCAGCCGGCGGCGACCGTCATCGCCATGGAGGACCACGACACCGCGGTACTGCTCCAGGATCTGTTCGGTGGCCTGATGTTCCGCGTGTACACCAATCCCGACGTGGTCGGTGCCGAGACCGCAGGCGCCACCAAGAACGTAATGGCCATTGCCGCCGGGATGGCCGAGGGTCTCGGCTTCGGGCTGAACACCAGGGCAACGCTGATCACGCGGGCGCTCGCCGAGATGACCCGGCTCGGAGTCGCCATGGGAGGCCAGACCGCCACCTTCGCCGGGCTCGCCGGGATGGGGGACCTGGTGGCGACCTGCATGTCGGATCAGAGCCGCAACCACCGCGTCGGCGTCGCCCTCGGCACCGGCATGACGCTCGACGAGATCACCAGTCAGATGAACATGGTGGCAGAGGGCGTCAAGTCCACCGCCGGCATCCTCGCTCTCGCCGAGCGCCACGGCGTGGAGATGCCCATTTCCGAGCAGGTCGGCCGCGTCCTCTACGACGACGTTCCCGTCCAGCAGGCCATCCTGGCGCTGATGAGCCG
>CAYQZO010000030.1:0-2249 GCA_964421925.1 uncultured Acidimicrobiaceae bacterium | reverse complement strand
CAGAGGGGGCAGTACCGCGGCGCCCCCTCCGCTCGGCGGCTAGCCGCCTCGCGCCTCCCCCGCGGCGCTGCCGCCTGCGGGAGAGGCAACTACCGGCCGCTTGAACGTGTGGCGTTCTCTTTCAACGACCTCCCGAACGTAACAACCCTCCAGGTGGTCGTTGACCAGCCCCATGGCCTGCATGAACGCGTAGGCGGTGGTCGGTCCGACGAACCGGAACCCACGGCCCTTGAGCTCCCTGGCCAGTGCCTTCGACTCCGGTGTGGTCGCCTCCAGCATGGTGTCGGGCTTCTCCGGCTCGAACGACCACACCAGGGCTGCAAAGGAGCCGAGCTCGTCCGGGACCTCCACCACGCGGGCCGCATTGTTGATGGTGGCCTCGATCTTGCCCCGGTGCCGGACGATCCCGGCGTCGCCGAGCAGCCGCGCCACGTCCCGCTCGGTGAAGGCGGCGACCCGTGCGGGCTCGAAGTCGGCGAAGGCCTTGCGGAAGTTGTCCCGCTTTCTCAGGATCGTCAGCCAGGACAACCCGGACTGAAATCCCTCCAGGCTCACCTTCTCGAAGAGGGTGCGGTCGTCGCCGACCGGCCGGCCCCACTCCCGGTCGTGGTACGGGATGTAGTCGGGATCGGACATCCCCCACCAGCACCGGGCCCGCCCATCGTCGCCGACCTCCACGGAGAACATGGCGGCGAGGCTAACCGTCCAACCCGAGGGCCCGTCGCTGGGCGGCCTTGCTGTGGCGCAGCACCAGCTCCATCACCTCCTGGGCGTAGTCCGGGTCGATGCCGAGGGCGTCGGCGTCGTCGCGGGCCTCGGCGATGAGCTCCTCCTCGCGATCCGGTGCGTAGATCTCGAGGTCACGGTCGGCCTTGCGCCGGGCGATCTCGACCGAGCTCGCCTGCCGGGCGGCGAGCAATTTCACGAGCTGCCGGTCGATCCGGTCGATCTCGTCGCGAAGCGACGGGATGCCGAGCGCTTCCATGAGCGCGGCGAATTGGGAGGGGTCGAGGTGGGATCCGTTGCCCGCGCTGGCGTTGGCCGGGTCGGGGTGCACCGGGACCATCAGCCCGTCGGCGCCCGCGCTTCGCGCCGCGAGTGCCAGCGGGGGAAGCAGCTCCGCGTCGCCGTGTGTCGGGTCGACCACGACGGGGAGGTGGGAGAGACGCTGCACGGCGGGGACGGCGGAGATGTCGAGCGTATCGGTGGTCCTCGGGTCGAACCCCCTGCTCCCCCGTTCGCACAGCACCACCCGCTCGTTGCCGGCGTCGAGGACGTACTCGGCGGCGAGCAGCCACTCGTCGATGGTCGCCGCCGGGGCGCGGTGCACGATCACGGCCCGCTCCGTCGCCCCCACCTCACGCAACAGCACGAAGTTCTGCATGTTGTCCGGGCCGATCTCCAGGATGTCCAGGTGTTCGGCGGCCACGGTGACGTGCGCCGGCTCCAGCACCACCGTCGACACCGGCAAGCCGGCAGAGCGTCCGGCGAGCTCGAGCATCCACACCGCGTCCGCTCCCACACCCTTGTACTCGTAGGGCGAGCCCCCGGCGAGGAAGGTGCCGGCCCGCAGCACCGACCCGCCGGCGTCGGCGACGGCCTGAGCGACCTCGTTGATCTGCGCCTCGCTCTCCACCGCAGCCGGCCCTGCCAGCACCGGGTAGGAGCCGTCGCCGAACTTGACCGACCCCACGGCGACGACCGTGGTCTCGATGTCGGGCCTGCGGTGGCTCTTCAGGATCGGCGGATCGGTCATCTGTCCTCGCATCAAAAAGACCCGGAGCTCCGGCTCCGGGTCGGTGGTGCTTCACTGGCTACGAGCGCATCACGGAGACCCGGGCCGTGCCCGGAAGAAATACCCGTAGCCGAGGCTTCCGCTCATGCCGAAATCGTACCCGCCGTTCGGTCCTGGTCAACCGTCCAGCGTGGCCACCGCCGCGGTAGCGAGCACCGGCGGGATCGCCTCGAAGGCGGCGAATCGGGGGTCGCTGGTCTGCCCGGCCGCATAACGGGCGAAGATCTGCTCGATGATGACCGCAATCCGGTACAGGGCGAGGCTCTCGTAGTACCGGATGTCCGAGAGGTCGAAGCCGGTGGCTGCCGCGTAGCGCCCGGCGGCCTCGTCCTTGGCGAGAACGGGGGCGAGCGCCACCGCGCGGGCGCCGAAGATGGGGTAGGTCGGCGCCTCCGGGTCGGGCCAGTAGGCGAGCAACGTGCCGAGGTCGACGAGCGGAGCTCCCCGGGTGGCC
>CAYQZO010000029.1:0-11341 GCA_964421925.1 uncultured Acidimicrobiaceae bacterium | reverse complement strand
CCCGGAGCCGAGGGGTGGGAGTTCCACCTGCTGGCGGCGGCCCTGGCCGCCGTGGTGGCGATCCGGGGGAGCGGCGCACTGTCGGTGGACCGGGCCCTCTCCCGGCGCTGAGTCCCCTTCCACGGTACGAGCCCCGTCGGTCCAGCCGGACCGACGGGGCTCGTGCGTCGGGCCCTCGGCTCGGACCCGTGGGGCACCGGCCACTCCACGCCACGTCCCGGAACGACACCCCGGGAGCAGGGTTTCCCAGAGACCTGTCCCCGTCGGGGCCGCGGCAGTGTCCGGCCCCGACCACCCCGCGATCCTATGCCCGGTGAAGGCCCCCCTCGCCTGGGGTTGATCTACGACCTGGACGACGACGCCTCGGACGACCTCCGGCGCCGCGCCCGCGCCGCGTTGGACGAGGCCCTGGGTCCACTGGGGCTGACATGGGAGGAGCGGGACCTTCGGCTGGCCGAGCCGCTGGGTGGAGCTCCGTCGCTGCCCCTCATCGAGGCGGCCGTCCGCGAGATTCTCGACGCGGTCGGCGAAGATCCGGATCGCGAAGGGCTGCAGGAGACGCCGGCGCGGGTGGCTCGGATGTATGCGGAGATGTTTGCCGGTCTGCATAGCGAGGCGGGGCGACATCTGTCGAAGGTTTTCACCGAAAAGTACGACGAGATCGTGCTGGTTCGGGATATCAGCTTCTGCAGCATGTGCGAGCATCATCTCCTCCCTTTTACGTGGACGGCGCACATCGCCTACCTGCCCAATGGCAAAGTTGTGGGGTTGAGCAAGCTGGCCCGGGTGGTCGAAGAAGTGGCCCGCCGGCCGCAGGTTCAGGAGCGGATGACCAACCAGATCGCCGAGGCGCTCGAGTCGACTCTGGAGCCCCACGGCGTCGCCGTCGTGCTCGAGGGCAAGCACTTGTGCATGATGATGCGCGGCGTGCAGAAGCAGGAGAGCGCGATGGTCACCTCCGCCATGCGGGGCACCTTCAGCGACAACCCGCGCACCCGGGCCGAGTTCCTCGACCTGATCGACTGACCGCGTACCCAGGGTTCGTGGACTGCTATATGACGCCCTGAGCCCTGAGAATGAGCAACGGGTACCCTGGAGCCATGCTGCGCGACCGGCTGGACCGCCCGCTCCGCGACCTCCGCGTCTCGGTGACCGACCGCTGCAACTTCCGCTGCGCCTACTGCATGCCCCGTGAGGTGTTCGGGGCGGACTACGAGTTCCTGCCCCGCTCCGAGCTGCTCACCTTCGAGGAGATCGAACGGGTCGTGCATCTCGTCGCCGGCCTCGGCGTGCACAAGGTGCGGCTCACCGGCGGGGAGCCCCTGCTGCGGAAGGGCATCGAGGACCTGGTGGGGCGCATCGCCGCCATCGATGGGGTCGACGACCTCGCCCTGACCACCAACGGCTCGCTCCTCGCTCGAAAAGCAGCAGGACTCGCCGATGCCGGCCTGTCCCGGGTGACCGTGAGCCTGGACTCGCTCGACGACACCGTGTTCCGCAGCATGTCGGACGTCGACTTCCCGGTGGCCCGGGTGTTGGAGGCGATCGACGCCGCGGCCGCCGCCGGGCTCACCCCGGTGAAGGTCAACGTCGTCGTACAGCGCGGCGTCAACGACCACCAGGTCCTCGACATGGCAAGGGCGTTCCGGGGCACCGGTCACGTCGTGCGCTTCATCGAGTACATGGACGTCGGAACCTCCAACGGCTGGCGCATGGACGACGTGGTCGCTGCCGAGGAGATCGTCACCGCCATCGCCGAGCAGTGGCCCCTCGAACCCATCCCCGATGCATACCGGGGTGAGGTCGCCAACCGGTGGCGGTATCGCGATGGCACCGGGGAGATCGGGGTGATCGCCTCGGTCACCCAGCCCTTCTGCGGGGATTGCAGCCGGCTCCGCCTCTCCTCGGAGGGAAAGCTGTACACCTGCCTGTTTGCCTCCACCGGCACCGATGTGCGGGCCCCGCTGCGGTCCGGCGCGAGCGATGCCGAGTTGGTGGACCTGATCGCCGGGGTGTGGGCCGACCGCACCGACCGGTACAGCGAGGAGCGATCCGGGATCCCCCTTGGCCTGCCCAAGGTGGAGATGTCATACATTGGCGGCTAGCGCAGCTACCAGCTACCAGCTACCAGCTACCAGCTACCAACTACCAACCCTCTTGATCCTACCTAGGGTTACCTATACATTCGAGCCATGGATCCCGCCATGGTGCTCTGTGCAGCCACCGCCCTCCTCTGCCTCGGCGGTTGGCTCGGGATCCAGGTAGCCCTCCAGCTGGGACGGCTCCCCGACCGGCTGGCCGCGGCCATCGTCCCCAGCCGGGCGGTGGCAACGATCGTCCTCGGGGTCGTCGGCTTCGTCGCCACTCCGCGCCCGGTCGCCGCCGAGCCGGTCCCCCCGTTGGCACGGCTCGCCGAGCCGGTGCCGGCCGATCCGAAGCCGGAACCCGAACCGGCGCACCGCTACGAGGTGGTGCGCGGCGACTCGCTGTGGAGGATCGCGCAACGGAGGCTGGCCGCGGCAGGTGAGACGCCGACGAGCGCAGACGTCGCCCGGTACTGGCCGCGCATCTACGAGGCCAACCGCAGCCAGATCGGCGACGACCCGAACCTGATCCTCCCCGGCCAGCAGTTCGACCTCCCGGAGATTCCATGATCGAGGAACACGAGGAGATCCCCTGGTCGATGCTGGTCGACCGCGACCGGCGGGGCCGGTCGCGAACGCTGTACGGGGTGGCGGCCGTGCTCATCACCCTGGTCGTTGCCGTTACCGCGGTGCGCTGGTTCAACGCGCACCGGCACGGTGAAGCGGTGGCGGACAACACACCGGTGCGGATCGGCCCGGTGACCACCGCCCCGCCGACCACCCGGGTCCCCTCCGAGGCGGAGCTCCGGGCGGTGGACGACGCCGCCGCGTCGCTCGCCGCGGTGGCCAGGGCCGAGTGGTTTGTCACGGACTACTTCACCGTGGACGGGGCTCCCCCACCGGAGCTCCTCGCCGCCTTTGCCACCGACGCCGTCCTCCCCGACCTGCCTCACCACGAGGGTGAGGGCCCGGTGTCGTTCGTCGAGTGGGCGCGTGCGTACCGGGTGACCCCGCACCGGGGCGGTCTTGTCGTGTCCGTGCTGTTCCGCACCTTGTACCGGGACGACACCGGGACCTACCGGCGCAGCTCCCTGCGCGCCGCCGAAGTCGTCGTGCTCATCGACGGAGACAACACCGCCATCGGCGCGCTCCCCCGCACGGTCGAGCCACCCGTCGAGCACGGTATCGCCGGCTGGGAAGGTGGCCCGGTCACCGTGGTCGACGATCCGGCGGGGATCGGCTTTCCGATGGTGCTCCCCACCGGGGGCGACAGCTAGCCTCGATGCGGCTCACTCCCCGAAGCGCTGTTCCAGGATGTCAGTGGCCGCGGGGGCGATGGTCTCCCAGGAGGCGTCCGGTGTCTTGGACAGAGTCACGAAGTCGGCGGTCATGAACACGCTGACCACACCCTCGATCGCGGTGAGCGCCGCTCCGGTGGGGTCATCGATGTCCGCACCCGCAAAGAAGGTCAGCGGCCCACCGACATCCTGGCCCACGGTGAACTTGAGGGCGTTGGGATTGGGCGTGTTGGAGATCTCGATGGGCATCGATGTCGAGGGTAGCCGGGGGGCCGGGCGATGACCGAGCCGCTCACCGCTCCCGCCACCGGGCGCATCATCGGCGCCGACGTGGGCGGGACCTTCACCGACGTGGTCGCCTGGGACGGTGTCGACATCGCCACCGCCAAGGTGCCGACGAGCACCGACCAGAGCGAAGCGGTGCTGGCCGGAGCCGCCGAGCTCGCCGAGGGCGTCGACGCCTTCCTCCACGGCACCACCACCGCCACCAACGCCCTCCTCGAGCGGTCGGGGGCACGGACCTTGCTGCTCACCACCGCCGGTTTCGAGGATGTGATCGAGATCGGCCGCCAGGACCGGCCGACCCTGTACGACCCGATGGCCGATCGGCCGCCACCCCTCGTCGGCCGGGCGGATCGCTTCCCCGACCTCCACGGCGCCGATCTCAGTCGCTACGGAGCAGTGGCGATCTCGTTGCTCGGGGCCTTCGAGGATCCCGCGGCCGAGCAGGAGCTCGCCGCCGCGGTCCGGAACGCCAACCCCGAGCTCTCCGTATCGCTGTCCAGCGAGGTGGCCCCCGAGTTCCGCGAGTTCGAGCGCACCTCCACGACGGTGATCAACGCCTACCTGCAGCCGTTGGTCGCTCGCTATCTCGCCTCGCTCGAGGAGCGGGTCCGCTCGTCGGGCATGGCCGAGCGGGTGCAGGTCATGCGGTCATCGGGAGGCTTGATCAGCTCCGAAGGCGCCTCTCGTCTGCCCGCGGCGATCCTTCTGTCCGGTCCCGCCGGAGGGACGGTGGCGGCGGGGGCTCTCGCCGACGCGCACGGAGTCGATCGGGTGATCTCGTTCGATATGGGTGGCACCTCCACAGACGTATGCCTGATCGAGTCGGGGAGCCCGGAGATCGCGTACACGCGTGCGGTGGCCGGCTATCCGTGCCTGATGCCGGCCGCAGCCATCCACACCGTCGGAGCAGGCGGGGGCAGCATCGGCTGGGTGGACAGCGGTGGGTCGCTCCGGGTCGGGCCGCGCAGCGCCGGGGCCGACCCCGGCCCCGCCTGCTACGGAAAGGGGGGTGAGCACGCCACCGTCACCGACGCCAACGTGTTCCTCGGGATGCTCGCCCCCGACGCCGCCCTCGCCGGACGGCTGGTCATCAACCGGGCGCTGGCGGAACGGGCCATTGCCGCGCTCGCCGGGATCGTCGGCCTCGACCTGGACCACACCGCACTCGGCATGGTGCGTGTCGCCGAAGAGGCAATGGCGGGTGCCATCCGCACGGTGACGATCGAGCAGGGTGTCGACCCCCGCGGCGCACACCTCGTTGCCTTCGGAGGCGCCGGCGGTCTTCACGCCACCGCCCTGGCCCGCGCCCTGGACATGCGCGGGGTGATCGTCCCCGCCCGGGCGGGCGTGTTCTCCGCACTCGGCTTGCTGCTCAGCCCACCCCGGATCGACGTTGCCCGCAGCGTGCTGCTCCGTTCCGGGGACGATGCTCTGGACGGCGAGGTGCAGGCCGTTGCCGACGAGGGCGCGCAGCGGCTTCCTGCAGGGGACGTGACCACGATGGTGGACGTCCGCTACCTCGGCCAATCCCACGAGCTCGCGATCCCCTATCAGGTCGGCGACGGTTGGCACCGCCTCGCCGAGCGCTTCCATCGGGCCCACGACGAACGGAATGGCTTCAGTCGGCCGAGCGACCCGATCGAGGCGGTCACCGTACGAGCAGCAGCCGTGGGGAAGCCGTGGTTCACCCTTGCCGACCTTCCCACCTGGCAGTCGGTGGGCCGGGCCCGCTCCGGGTCGCGCACGGTGCGCACCGGTGAAGGGCTGGTGAAAGCGGCGGTGTGGCAGCGAGACACGCTCAAACCCGGGGCCGGGGTTGCCGGTCCGGCCATCATCGAAGAGCGGGAAGCAACGACCTGGGTGGGACCGGGAGAGCAGGCGGTCGTGCATCCGACCGGGGCGATGGAGATCAGCTGGTGACCGTGGACCCGATCACGCTCGAGGTGGCTCGCAACCGGCTGAGCGCGGTCGCCGACGACATGGGGGTGGTGCTGCGCCGCACCGCATACTCGCCCAACATCAAGGAGCGCGCCGACTGCTCGGCTGCGCTGTTCGACGCATCCGGGGAGATGCTGGCCCAGGCGGAGCACATTCCCGTCCACCTCGGGTCGATGCCGGCTTCGGTGGCCGCGGTCATCGAGAGGTTCGGAACCGACGTCGACCCCACCACCCAGTTTGCGGTCAACGACCCGTTTGCAGGAGGCACCCACCTCAACGACCTCACCCTGCTTCGACCGGTCTACGTCGACGGCACCCTGGTGGCGTGGGTGGCCAACCGCGCCCACCACGCCGATGTCGGTGGTGAGGCACCCGGTTCGATGCCGGCCACCGCCACCGAGCTCACCCAGGAAGGCCACGTCGTCTCCCCCATGCCGGCGGTGCGGGGCGGGGCGTGGCTCGAGGACTTCTCCGAGCCGTTCCTGGCCGCTACCCGTACCCCCGCCGAGCGGCTCGGCGACCTGTCCGCCCAGCTCGGCGCCAACGAGGCCGGGGCCCGGCGGGTGACCAAGCTGGTCGAGGAGGAGGGCATCGAGCGCTGGCGGACCGTGACCGCTGCCCTCCTCGACTACGGGGAGCGACGGATGCGTTCGGCGCTGGCCGCCCTCCCCGACGGCACCTACCCGTTTGTCGACCACCTGGAGTGGGGAGATGACGATCTCGCCGTCGCCGCAGCCATCACCATCGAGGCCGACAGCCTCCACGCCGACCTCTCCGGCTCGGCGCGCCAGATCGAAGGCAACATCAACACCGTTCGAGCCGTTGCCCAATCCTGTCTGTACTACGCGGTGCGGGTGGCAACCGATCCCACGATTCCGGCCAACGGGGGCTGCTACCGGCCCATCAGCCTGCACACCGAGCCGGGAACCATCGTGGATGCTCTCCCACCCGCAGCCGTTGCCGCCGGCAACGTGGAGACCAGCCAGCGCATCGCCGACACCCTCCTCGGTGCTCTGGCCCAGGCCGCCCCCGACCGGGTGCCCGCAGCCGGGCAGGGGACGATGAACAACGTGTTGATCGGCAACGACGACTTCGCCTACTACGAGACCGTGGCCGGAGGCCAGGGCGGACGGCCGGGGAAGCCGGGCCAGTCCGGCATCCATACCGGAATGACCAACACCAAGAACACGCCGGTCGAGTCGCTCGAGGCCCACTACCCCTTCAAGATCCGCACCTACCGGCTCCGCACCGGGTCGGGCGGCGCCGGCGAGTTTCCCGGTGGCGACGGCATCGAGCGCGAGATCGAGTTCTCCGTCGAGGCCACGGTCTCGCTGATGGGGGAGCGGCGGCGGATCTCGCCATGGGGCCTGGCGGGAGGCGGCCCGGGTGCCACCGGCGAGGACTGGCTGGTGCGCAACGGCGAACGGGAGCGGCTGGAGTCCAAGTGCACCGTCGAGGTCGCCCCGGGGGACCGGCTCGTCGTGCTCACCCCGGGCGGGGGAGGGTGGGGGTCGAGGTGACCTCGACCTAGGCCTCGTTCGGGAGGCCGGGCAGGTACGTCCGATCGACGTAACAGAACAGCCAGCGCTCGCCGGGCTCGATAGAGCGGATCATCGGGTGTCCGGTCTGCTCGTGGTGACGCCGGGCGTGGCGGGCCTCCGAGCTGTCACAGCAGCCGGCCGTGCCGCAGGTGAGGCACATGCGCAGGTGAACGGTCCGGGTCCCCTCGCGACGGCAGTCGCCGCACTCGGTCTGCTCAGGGACGGTGACACGGATCGCATCGAGGTGGGAGCAGCCGCGCTTGCGCACCGACCGCTCGAAGACCGCACGCCGCACCGAATCGCTTGCCGACATAGAGCCCACCCTACGGCCTCCGTCCCCCGGTACGCTCAGCGCTATGGACGCCATCGCCGAGTTCGAGGCTCTGTTCGGCGCCGGCCGGGGGCGTACGCATGCCCTCGATCAGCACCTCTTCGCCAAGGACGCCGGGCTGCGCCGCGGTGGCGCACCGGTCGTCGTCTTCCCGGAAACCACCGAGGAGGTAGCTGCTGCGACCCGCATCGCCCGCCGCCACGACATGTCCATCGTGGCCCGCGGCGCCGGCACCGGACTCGCCGGTGGTGCGGTGCCGGCGGAGGGCTCGCTGCTCATCGTGCTCACCCGGATGAACCAGATCCACGCCGTCGACGAGGTGGGTCGCACCGCCTGGGTCGGCCCCGGGCTCATCAACCTCGATCTGTCCCGATCCCTCGCTGCTCGCGGTCTCCACTTCGCCCCCGATCCCTCGTCGCAATCGGCGTGCACCGTCGGGGGGAACGTGGGCACCAACGCGGGCGGTCCGCATTGCCTCGCCGAAGGATCGACGGCCAACCACGTCCTCGCCGTCGAGCTCGTGACCGCAGAGGGCGACGTGCTCACCGTGGGTGGCGAGGGCCCGGACCCGACCGGTCTCGACCTGCGCGGCGTGGTGGTGGGGAGCGAAGGAACGCTCGGGATCGTCACCCGGATCCTGGTGCGGCTCACCGAGAATGCACCCGAGGTGGCCACGCTGCTCATGGAGTTCGATCAGATCGACGACGCCTCGCGCACCGTGTCCGACATCATCGCCACCGGGATCGTCCCCGCCGCCCTGGAGATGATGGACGATCCGATGTGCCGTGCCGTGGAGGCGTTCGTCTCGGCCGGTTACCCCACCGACGCTGCAGCCGTGCTGCTCGCCGAGGTGGCGGGCCACCCGGCGGGGACCGAGGCCTCCGTCGAGCTCCTTCACCGCATCGCCGAGCGCAACAACGCCCGCAAGGTGCGGGTCGCCGCCGACGAGCTGGAGCGCGAGCTGCTGTGGAAGGGTCGCAAGTCGGCGTTCGGTGCCATCGCCCAGTCGGCGCCAGACTACTACCTCAACGATACCGTGGTCCCGCGCACCCGCATCGTCGAGGTGATCCGGCGCACCTATGAGATCGCCGACCGCTACGGCATCACCCTGATGAACGTGTTCCACGCCGGCGACGGCAACCTCCACCCGCTGGTTTCCTTCGACGCCTCCGAGCCGGGGATGACCGAGCGGGTGATCGACGCATCCCGCGAGATGGTGGAGGTGGCGGTCGCCGCCGGCGGCACCCTCAGCGGCGAACACGGCATCGGGTTCGAGAAGCGAGACCTGATGCCCTCGGTCTTCTCTGCCGATGACCTCGACGCCCAGGCCAGGCTCCGCGAGGCGTTCGATCCGGACTGCGCCCTCAACCCGGGCAAGGTGCTGCCGGAGGGGTCGCGCTGTTTCGACCGCGGCGCGGCATGACCTCCATCGGCGTGGCTACCCGCCGCCTGTTCGAGCGCCTTCGCGACGACTCGGTCGATGTCGATGCCGACTTCGTGATCGCCCCGTCCTCGATGGAGGAGGCTGCGGAGATCCTGGCCGTCGCCGGGTCGGCCGGCATGAGCGTGCGCTTCCATGGCTCGGGCAGCCACCAGGAGCTCGGCAACCCGGTCGACGCCGAACTTGCACTGACCATGCGCTCCCTCGACCGAATCCTCGACTACCAGCCCGACGACCTCACCGTAGTGGTGGAGCCCGGGGTCACCCTTTCCGCACTGGACGAGCGGCTCGCCGAGCGCCGTCTCAGCGCGGTCCTCCCGGAAACGGAGCCGTCCGCCACCGTCGGCGGCGTCATCGCCACCGGGCGTTCCGGCTACCGGCGGCTGCGCTACGGACCCACCAGGGACCGGGTCCTGCAGCTGACCGCAGCCACCGGTTACGGGAAGGTGATCACCGGAGGCAGCCCTGTGGTGAAGGCGTCCACCGGGTACGGGTTGCCTCGCCTGTTCACCGGGTCACTCGGCAGTCTCGGCATGATCGGCCCGGTCCGGCTCAAGCTGTGGTCGCTGCCGATGGCGACGGCCACGATCGTGGTCGACGACCCGGAGGGAGCCCGGCTGGCGAGCTACCGCCCGCTCGCCGTCCTCGGCACGGGTGGGATCGGCCTCGTGTACCTGGCCGGCACTCCCGAAGAGGTGGATGCCCAGGCAGAGACGCTCGGCGGGGATCGGCAGGACGGGCTGCGCTGGCCGGATCGGCCCTCCGAACCGATCCGGCTGAGCTTCCGGGTACCGGCCCGGCACACCGACGAGGCCGTGGATCGGGCCCGCAACCTGAACGCGGCGAGCTGGGTCGCCCAGTACGGGGTGGGGATCGTCACCGCCGGGTACTTGAGGCTGCCCGCCGACGGCTTCCCCGCCGCCCGGCACTGGGCCGAGGAGGTCGGTGGATCGCTGGTGATCGAGGCGGCACCCGCCGCGCTTCGCACCGATCTCGACCCGTGGGGCTCGCCTCCGCAGTCGATGGAACTCCAGCGGCAGGTCAAGCAGCAGTTCGACCCGGCCGGGGTGTGCAATCCCGGGGTCCTGCCCGGGGGGTTGTGATGACGTGGGTCACCGAATGGGCCCCGACCCGCACCGAGCTCGACGCCTGCGTCGAGTGTGGCCTGTGCCTCCCGGAGTGCCCGACCTTCCGCCTCACCGGCGACGAGGCGGCCTCGCCGCGGGGCCGGCTTGCCGCCATGCGGGCGGTGGATCGGGGCCACATCGAGGTGGATGCACGCTTCGCCGAGGTGATGCAGTTCTGCCTGCAGTGCCGGGCCTGCGAGGTGGTGTGCCCCTCGCTGGTCCCGTTCGGCCGGGCCATGGAGGGCGCGCGCGCCGAGGTGGCGGCACGGGGCTTGTCCACCGGCCCCCGGGGCAAGCGGACCCTGCTCGGCCGGGTGGTGGGGATGCCCCGGCTGATCGCGGCATCGTCCTGGCTCGCCGCCGGGGCCCAACGCAGCGGCCTCGCCACCCGGCTTCCCGGACCGCTGAGCCGGGCCCGCGGCCTGCGGCCCATCCCGGTGCCCGTCCCATCGACCCGGGGTCGCACCTGGGAGCCGGAAGGCGATCCCCGGGGCACGGTCGGCCTGTTCTCCGGGTGTGTGATGGACCCATGGTTCTCCGGGGTGCACGTCGCCGTGATCCAGGTGTTGCGCGCCGCCGGATTCCGGGTCGTCGCTCCCGGAGCCCAAACCTGCTGCGGGGCGCTGGCTGCGCACGAGGGAGCCGCCGAAGAGGCCGCGGCGCTGGCCGGGCGCAATCGAGGGGCCTTCGCCGGACTGGACACCGTCGTCGTCGACGCCGCCGGGTGTACTGCTCACCTGAAGGAGTTCGCCAACTGGGGCGGAGACCTGGGTCCGGTCGTCAGGGACGCCACCGAGTTCGTTGCCGCCTTGATCGATGACGGGTCATTGCCCGTGGTCACGGATGACCGGGGCCCGGTGGCGGTCCAGGACCCCTGCCACTTGCGTCACGCCCAGCGCATCACAGCCGAGCCCCGGTCGATCCTGCGCGCCGCCGGCCACGGGGTCGTGGAGATCGACCTGCAGGGAATGTGCTGTGGCGCCGCCGGGGCCTACGGGCTCAGCTACCCGGAGACCTCGTCCGAGCTCGGCCGGCGCAAGGCCGATCAGGTGCGAGCAAGCGATGCCACCGTCGTGGCCTCGGCCAACCCGGGGTGTGAGATGCAGCTGCGCAGCGAGCTTGGAGATGGATACCGCATCGCCCACCCGGTCGAGCTCTACTGGGAGAGCCTTCAGCTTCTAGCGGACCTCTGACCGACTACGGCTTGCCGCCGCCCTGGCCGGGGTTCTCTCCGCCCTGGCCGGAGCCTTGTCCCTGGCCCTGGCCCTGGCCTTGGCCGCTGCCCTGGCCGGAGTT
>CAYQZO010000028.1:0-11459 GCA_964421925.1 uncultured Acidimicrobiaceae bacterium | reverse complement strand
ACCCGAGCCTGGCCAACAAGGCCGACAAGGCGAACAAGGAAGACAAGGGCCGTCCGCACAACGGCGACGGAGATGACGACGACTCGGGCGATGATGCTTCCGGCGATGACGACTCGAACGACGCCGGGTCACCCGGAAACCCCAACAAGGCCAAGGGCAACAAGAACAAGGACGAGTAAGCAAGGGCGTCGCGAGACGCCGGCCCGAGCCGCATACGGCTGCGACCCGCAGCCGTATGCGCGCGTTTGGGCTCACCCCGTCCCGGTCTTGCCGTCGTAACCTCCCTCGATGGACCTCGACGCAGTCGACGAGCGGATCGCGGCGGTGCACCGCGGCCGCAAGTGGATACTCGTCGGCGACACCGCCGTCGGGGCCACCTCCATGGTGGAGAAGCTGCGGGAGTGGGGTGCCGACGGGATCATGGTGGTGGCTGCCGGACCGGGTGTCGGTGAGCTGCCCGAGGCCGATCGCATTCACTACACGGGAGCCAGGGGCGGGGAGGGGCTCGTGATGGACGGGATCCGGGCCAACCTCGCCGCCGTCGAGAAGCCGTCGCCCGAGCTGGAGGCCGCCGTGGCCGCCTTCGACCCGGAGCGAAAGGCTCTCGTGCTCGGCGGGCTGAGCCGGGAACCACGGCTCCTCGGACGCGAGGTCTACGGCAGCCGGCCGCAGTCGTGGGCGCTGCTGGAAGACAAGATGCTCATCGACGAGCTGTGCGACGAGGCCGGGATCGCCCGGGCGCCGTCGCGCGTCGTGCCCGTCGCCGAGGCACCCGGCGCTGCGGAGGAACTGGCAGGCGAGCTCGGCACGGTGTGGGTCGCCGACAACAGGGAGGGATGGCATGGGGGCGGGACCTACGTGCGTTGGGTACGCGGCTCCGGGGATGTGGCCCCGGCGGCGCGTTGGTTCGCCGAGCACGCCAATCGCGTCCGGGTGATGCCGTTCCTGGATGGGGTCCCCTGCTCGATACACGGGTTCAACACGGGCGACGGCGCCGCGGTGTTCTCGCCGGTAGAGATGCTCATCTTCCGCCACGCCGACCGCCCGGAGTTCATCTACGCCAGGGCCGCCAACTTCTGGGACCCACCAACCGTGATCCGCGACCAGATGCGCGCCGCCGCCCGAGCCATGGGCGGGGTCCTGCGCCGGCGCGTCGGCTACCTGGGATGCTTCGGCATCGACGGGGTGGCGACCAGCGAAGGCTTCCGGCCGACCGAGCTCAATCCCCGCTGCAGCATCGGCCACGGCATGCAGGCGCAGGCGGCGGACATCCCCATCGGCTCCCTGCAACGCCTGGTGGTCTCGGGTGACCTGGATGTGGCCGCGGCGGATCTGGAAGCCACCGTGGAGGGGGCGGTGGCCACATCCCGGGGCGGCAACGCCCTGCTGTTCGTGGGGGGTGACCGCGATGAGCCGAAGACGGGTCTGGTCTTCGATGGCTCCGGGTTCGACGTCGTCGGAGTCGACGAGCCCAACGACGTCGTCATCGAGATCGGCCCCGGACCGTACGGCCCGGTGCTGCTCGCTCATTTCGACAAGGAGCGGACCCCGATCGGCCCGCGGGTCGCCCCGCGTGCGCTCCGGTCCGTGGAAGCCGCCGCCGAGTTGTGGGGGCTCGACCTTCCCCCGATGGTGATCGCGCCCGACCGAGCACCCTCTTAGAAGACTGCCTGCAGCACCCACAGGCCGACCATGCCCGCGGCGACGGTGGCGGCGACGCTCTTGGTCCGCCATGCCACGGCGAGGGCGATGAGGGCGGCGAGCGCCTCGGGATTGGTGGCCGGCGAGACCGCCAACCGTTCGTCCTCGATGAGCACCGCGGGCGTGATCAGGGCGGCGAACACAGCCGGGGCCACGTAGCGCAGGGGCACCAGCGCCCAGTCAGGAACCTCACGAGATCCGACGACGCCGATGAAGGACAACCGCTCCAGGTAGGTGCCCGCACCAATGACGAGGACGATCACCAGGTCGCTCACGACACCCCCAGGTGCGCCAAGCGGTAGGCGACGACACCGGCGACGACGCCGCCGCACGCCCCGATGAGGAGCCCGAGGTTGTAGGGAACGCCTGCGGCAGCCACCGCAACGATCCCGCCAACGATGGCGGCGACCAGCTCGGGCCTGGTGTGGACGGTGAGGACCAGGAGCGCCAGGAACACGAGCGGGATGGCGAAGGTGAGCCCGAGGGCCTCCGGGAGCCTGGCGCCCACCACCACCCCGATGAGCGTCGCTGCTTGCCATGAGACCCAGAGGGTGAGGGCGGCACCGGCGAAGAACCGCCAGCGATACCCGGGGTCGTCCGCGTCCCGGTATCGAACGATGGACACGGCGAAGGCCTGGTCGGTGAGGACGTAGGGGAGGGCGTAGCGGGCCCACGCCGGGAACTCGCGAAACGCCGGGGACAGCGCCGCGCTGTACATGAGGTGGCGGCTGTTGATGACCAGGGCGGTGGCGATGATCACCGCGGCGGATGCTCCCTCGACGAGGAGGCCGACGGTGGCGAACTGGGCGGCGCCGGCAAAGATCACGATGGAGGTCAGGTATCCCAGCACCGGGCCGACCACCGATTCAGCGGCCACCACTCCGAAGACGAGGCCGAAGGGGATCACCCCGAGGAGTAGCGCCCACACCGCTCTGCTGCCGTCGAGGAAAGCGGGTTTGATCCGCACCGAGTTGCCGCCTCTCCGAAATGGGCAACCCTAGGGGAGGTCGAGTTCGACGCTGACCACCGACTCGGCGTCTCCGGTCGGTGCGACCTCGAGGGTTGCCTGGCCGGAGGGGCCGTCGGAGAGGTTCAGGACGAAGGAGCGCCAGACCTGCCGGTCGCTGACGGTGGCAACGGACCGGGAGAGGGCGACGGCGCCCACCTGGTCGCGCAGGGTGATCGTCACCGAGTCCACGCCGGGTGCGGCGTAGCCGGCCACGCGAAGCGGGTAGAGCTCGGGGCCGGACCTGGGGGTCGACACCACCACCCCGGCGCTTGCATTGATCGGTGGCGCCGGTTCCGCCTCACCGATCGGGCGGAGGTCGATCACCAGCCGCGATGGGGAATTGGCGGTGAAGGCACGGGCCGCGGTCGGCTGCGCCAGGTGGATGTCCACGACGAGGCCTTCGTCGATGCCCTCCACGACGTAGACGCGGTGGGCGAGCGACCCGTCGAGCAAGCTGTCCCCGATCGCCGACGTGGTGACCACGTCGGGGAGGGACACCCGCACCAGGCGTGAGTCCGGGGAGACCGTCACACCGACCGCACCGAGCCGAGTCGCCGGGGAGCCCCCCTCGGCCAGGAATTGCAGGATGACGCGCTCGCACGTCTCCTCCGGTTGCCACCGGATGCCGCCGATGGTGACCGCGTCGTGTTGGGGGCTGTCCAGGGCGGCGGCGATCCCGGTCTCGGCGAAGGGAAGTTCACCGGCGAGGCAATCCGGTGTATCGGGCGCCACGGTGGTCGTGGTGGTCGTCGACGGAGCCAGGGTCGACGTCGTGGTCTCGGTGCCTGCTCCGTTGGCCGAGCATGCGGCGGCCAACACCGCCGCCGAGACCGTCAGCACACCCCATCGCGTCATGGCGGCGGAGCCTACCGCCGCAAGGGGTTTGGCCGATTCCGTCTTTCCGCTTGACGAATGGTCGAGAAAAACCGACAATACCGGCCATGACCGAAACCACCGCACAGGAACGCCTTGGCCTGCGCACCTTCTTCATCGTCTGGTTCGGTCAGCTGATCTCGCTGGTCGGCACCAGCCTGACCGGCTTCGGCTTGAGCATCTTCATCTACCTGGAGACCGGCTCGGTCACTCAGCTCGCTGCGATCTCCATGGCCGCGCTGCTGCCCCGGCTGGCGCTCACTCCGTTCGCCGGTGCGCTGGTGGACCGCTGGGATCGGCGCAAGGCGATGCTGCTCTCCGACCTCGGCGCCGGGGTGGGCACGCTGGCTCTGGCCGGCCTGTACTTCACCGACAACCTCGCCATATGGAACATCGTGCTCGCCGTCGGCATCAGTGGCATCTTCCAGGCGTTCCAATGGCCGGCCTACAACGCGGCCATGCAGGTGCTCGTGCCAAAGGACCAGCTCGGCCGGGCGTCGGGCCTCGTCCAGCTCGCCGAGGGCGTCGGCCAGCTCGGGGGGCCGATCCTCGCCGGGGTCCTCATCGCCACCACCTGGGTGGGGGGTGTCTTCGTCGTCGATGTGCTCACTTTCCTGTTCGCGGTGGGAACCCTGCTGGTGGTGCGCTTTCCCAGGCCGGTCGTCTCCGAGGCCGGGGCCGAGGGCGCCGGCACCATCTGGGAAGAGACCAAGTACGGGTTCAAGTACGTGTGGAAGCGCCACGGCCTGTTCGCCCTGATGATCTACTTCGCCGGGATCAACCTGGCCTTCGGCTTCATCGGCCCGCTGTTCATCCCGCTGGGGCTATCGGTGACCGGCCCGGCAGAGCTTGGCACCGCGTTTGCCATCGGGTCGACCGGCCTGATCGCCGGCGGGCTCGTCGCCAGCGCCTGGGGAGGACCCAAGCACCGTATCGCCGGGATCATGACCGTCGGCGCGCTCCTCGGCTTGTGCATGGTCGCGGTCGGGTTCCGGGCATCGATCATCTGGATCACCGCCATCGTGTGGATCGCGATGAGCATGCTCCCGATCGCGACCGCAAGCAGCCAGGCGCTGTGGCTGTCCAAGGTCGAGCCCGACCTTCAGGGCCGGATCTCCGCGGTGCGCATGACCGTGGCCCAGATCGCCATCCCCATCTCCTACCTGCTCGTCGGGCCCCTCGCCGACTACGTGTTCGAGCCGATGATGGCCGACGACGGGCTCCTCGCCGGCCCGCTCGGGTCGATCATCGGCAGCGGCGACGGGCGGGGATACGCCCTCTTCTTCATGGCAATCGGCGTCGGCGTGGTCGTGATGTCGTTCATCGCCTGGTCCTATCCGCCGCTCCGACACGTGGAAGCCGAGATCCCGGATGTCGACGTGGCGGTGGAGGGCAAGCCCGAGATCACCATCGCACTCGACGTACCGGATGGGCTCGGAGCTGTGATACCTTCGTCCGATGCCGTTTCCGGCCCCCAGCCCTGACCTCGCCCTCCGCTATCTGCAGCGCGAGCTGGCACCGGAGCCGCTATTCGCCGAGGCCAGCCGGTTGCGCGACGAGGGCAAGGGCAAGACCGTCACGTTTTCCAAGAAGGTGTTCGTTCCCCTCACCACCTTGTGCCGGGACACCTGCACGTACTGCACCTTCGCCAAGCCACCGGGTGCCGGTGGGGAGTACCTGACCCCGGACGACGTGATGGCGATCGTCAAGGCCGGAGAGAGCCGCGGCTGCACCGAGGCCCTGCTCACCCTCGGTGACCAGCCGGAGGAGCGCTGGGAAGCCGCCCGCGTCTTCCTCGCAGACCACGGCCACGACACCACGCTCGGCTACGTGCGAGCGATGACCGAACGCGTCGTCGCCGAGACCGCGGTGTTTCCCCACGCCAACCCCGGGCTGATGGACGAGGCGGCGCAGCGGGCACTCCGTCCTTCCAACCCGTCGATGGGGCTGATGCTGGAGAACGCGTCGCCGCGGCTCATGGAGCCGGGGATGCCCCACCACGGCTGCCCGGACAAGGACCCGGAGGCCCGGATCGCCACCATCGAGGCGTCGGGCCGGGCCCGGGTGCCCTTCACCACCGGCATCCTCGTCGGCATCGGGGAGACACCGGCCGAGGTGGTGGAAAGCCTGTTCCTGCTCGACGAGCTCGCCCGCCGCCAGGGCAACATCCAAGAGGTCATCGTCCAGAACTTCCAGCCCAAGGCCGACACCCGGATGCGCGGCGAGCAGCCACCACCGGTGGAGTACTTCGCAACGGTGGTGGCGGTGGCCCGCTGGGTCCTCGGTGCGGAGATGAACCTGCAGGTGCCGCCCAACCTGACCCGCGACTTCGGGATCTACCTCGACGCCGGGATCAACGACTGGGGCGGTGTGTCTCCGCTCACCATCGACTGGGTGAACCCGGAGGCGCCCTGGCCGCACCTGGACAGGCTGGAGGCGGTGACGTCCGACCGTGGCTTCCGGCTCCGGCAGCGCCTTCCGGTCTATCCGGAGTTCATCACCGCGGACTGGATCGATTCGGGCCTGCTCGACAAGGTGCGTTCCGCGGTCGACAGCGACGGGTACGCTTCCACTCCCCAACCTGCCACCGCATGACCACCATCACCTTCCTCCGTCTCCGACCCGCCGACCACGTCACCGCGCGGTGGGCGGGCGCACGCCGCACCGAGGGGTCGACCGCGGTCGAGGTCGATGACCTCACCCCACCCGACGCCGAGGCCGCCCTCGGCGGAGGACTGCTCCCCATCGCCCTCTCGCCGACCGAAGCTGCGGCCGCTGCCTTCGTCGTCGATCCCGCGGCTGCCCTCGAGCTCCACGACTCCGGAGTCCCCGGATGGCGGCTGACCGTCACCGCCGGGGACGACCGCGAATCGACCCTGGACGCGCTGGCGCGCACCGGCGCCACCTACCTGCGCGTGGGGAGAAGCCGGGTCGGTGACGCCGCCGAGCTCGCGAGCTTGCCCGGGATCGATACACGGGTCTCGGTCTTCGTGGACACCGTCGAGGACGCCTCGGCAGCGGTCGCGGAGGGGGCGACCGACCTGCTCCTGCGCGGCTGGGACCGCGAGTCCATCGCCCAGCTTCGGGAAGCCCTCGGGGAGCGGCTCGTCGAACGCACCGGTCTTCCTCCGACCGTGGATATCGACGAGGCGCGCGCCGCGCTCGAGCCCGGCCTCTTCAAAGCATGGCTCGATCAGATCGACGGCACCGGCGCCGCCCGTCCCCGCACGGACTGGGCGCCGGGAAAGGACCTTCCCAGCCCGCACCCGGGGCGCCGGTTCTCGACCCGCTGGTCGGATCCGGCGTGGCTGACGGCGGCGAGTCCCGGCATCGAAGGCGCCGGGGGCGAGCTGCGCGCCATCCTGGAGCGCTCCCTCGACGGAACGCGCCCGAGCCGCGACGAGATCGAGCGCCTGTTCCGGGCGCGGGGGAGCGAGGTCGATGCGGTGGCGTCGGTCGCCGATGCGCTGCGCGATCGCGCCAACGGCGACACGGTCACCTACGTCGTCAACCGGAACATCAACTACACCAACCAGTGCTACTTCAAGTGCGGGTTCTGTGCCTTCTCCAAGGGACCGCGTTCGCTCAACCTACGCGAGGAGCCCTACCTGCTCACCGTTCCCCAGGTGGTGGAGCGCTCGGTCGAGGCCTGGGAGCGGGGCGCCACCGAGGTGTGCCTCCAGGGCGGCATCCACCCTGAGTTCACCGGCGAGTTCTACGTGACGGTGGTGGAGGCGATCAAGCACGCCGTCCCCGACATGCACGTCCACGGCTTCACCCCGCTCGAGGTGTGGCAGGGCGCCGAGACCCTCGGGATGACCGTGCACGACTTCCTGGTGATGTTGAAGGATGCCGGCCTCGGGACGCTCCCCGGCACCGCCGCCGAGATCCTGGACGACCGGGTGCGGGCGCACCTGTGCCCGGACAAGATCCGCACCGCCCAGTGGGCCGAGGTCATGCTCACCGCACACGACCTCGGGCTTCGCTCCACATCCACGATCATGTTCGGCCACATCGACGATCCGGCATCGTGGGCGAACCACCTCGAAGTCCTTCGCGCCATCCAGGGGCGCACCGGGGGCTTCACCGAGTTCGTGCCGCTGCCCTTCGTCCACATGGGAGCGCCGATCTACCTGCGAGGGCAATCCCGGCCGGGCCCGACCTGGGACGAGGTGGTGCTCGTGCACGCGGTGTCCCGGATCGCCACCGACGGGCTCATCGACAACATCCAGGCATCGTGGGTCAAACTCGGCCTCGACGGCGGTACCAAGCTCCTCGATGCCGGGTGCAACGACCTGGGCGGGACGCTCATGGACGAGTTGATCTCCGCCGCCGCCGGGGCCGCCCACGGGACGCTGGTCACTCCGGAGGACTTCGAGGAGGCGGTGCGCTCCATCGGACGGGTCCCGCAACAGCGCACGACGGTGTACGAGCCTGCCGCCACCAGGTTGCGCTCGTAGCTCGGGGCCCGGAGCTCTCTACCATTCGGGTCATGGCTCGCCGGTCAGCTCAAACCAGGGGCGCGCTCCTCGACGCCGCCAAGCGGCTTTTCGCCGACCACGGCTACGCCCGCATCTCCCACGCCGACATCGCCGCCGAAGCCGATATCGGTCGCACCACGTTCTACGAGCACTTCTCCTCCAAGGAGGATCTGCTCGTCCAGCTGGTTCACCGGGACCTGCCCGCGCTCATCGACGAGATCGTCGCCGCCGTCGACGCCGACCTTGCGCCGGACGTTCGTCTCCAGGAGCTCACCAAGCGCTTCGTCGAGTTCGTGGGGACCGACCCGCTCGGCATCATCCTCCACACCGAGGTGCCCCGGCTCTCCCTCGACGCCCAGGTGGCGATCGCCTCGACCCACCGCGGTCTGAGCGCCGAGTTCATGAACATTTACCGCAAGGGCGTCGCCGAGGGCGTGTTCGTCGACCTCGACAACGAGTTGGTGGGCAGGCTGATGCAAGAGGTCACCATGACCGGCGGACGCCGGCTGATGGGCCTGGAGGATCCCAAGCAGGACGTGCACCGGGTCGCCGAGGCGACCGCCGCCTTCCTGGTTAACGGCTTGCGACAATGACCGTCGACCGAACGTGAAGGTCAACGTCGTCACCATCTTCCCCGAGTTCTTCGCATCGCCGCTCGAGACCAGCCTGGTGGGGAAGGCCATCGCCGAGGGGCTGCTCGAGGTGGTGCTCCACGATGTGCGTGATCACGCCACCGGCGTCCATCGCCAGGTCGACGATGCCCCGTTCGGAGGTGGCGCGGGGATGGTCATGATGATCGAGCCGCTCGCCGGCGCGCTCGACCCGCTCGAGCACACGCACCGCGTGCTCCTCACTCCTGCCGGTCGGCCACTCGACCAGGAGACGCTCGACCGTCTGGCCCGATTCGACGAGCTCACCCTGGTGTGCGGCCGCTACGAAGGGGTCGACGAACGAGTTGCCGGGCACCTCATCGACGAGGAGATCTCCATCGGCGACTTCGTCGTGCTCGGCGGAGAGGTCGGGGCGCTCGCCATCATCGAAGGCGTCACCCGGCTGCTTCCCGGCGTGGTGGGCAATCCGGAGTCGGTGCAGACCGAGAGCTTCCGCGATGGGTTGCTCGAGGAGCCCCAGTACACACGTCCGGCTGAATTTCGCGGCTGGGAGGTCCCCGAAGTACTGCTCTCCGGCGACCACGGGGCCGTGGAACGATGGCGCCAGGAGCAACGGGAACAGCGAACCCGCGAGCGACGGCCGGATCTGTTGGAGTAGCTGGTCGCTGGTCGCTGGTAGCTGGCAGCTTCGGCTACCATCCCGTCTCCGCTTCACCTCTGCTGGAGGACCCCGTGAACACGCTCGATGACATCGAGGCCGCGCAGCTGCGCGACGACATCCCGGACTTCGGTCCCGGTGACACCGTGCGAGTCAACGTGCGCGTCCTGGAGGGCGGGCGGGAGCGCACCCAGGCCTACGAAGGCGTGGTCATCGCCCGCAAGGGTGGGGGGATTCGGGAGACGTTCACCGTGCGCAAGATCAGCTTCGGCGTAGGAGTGGAGCGCATCTTCCCGCTGCACGCCCCCATCATCGACTCCATCGAAGTGGTGCGCCGCGGTGATGTGCGCCGCGCCAAGCTCTACTACCTGCGGGACCGCGTGGGCCGCGCCACCCGCATCAAGGAGAAGCGCGACTGAGCGCACCTCTTACTCTCGACGGATCCGCACTCGCCGGAGCCGTCGACGCTCTTGCCGCCAAGGACCCGGCGTTCGCCGCGCTCCGGTCGAAGAATGGCCTCCCGCCGATGTGGAGCCGACCGCCCGGCTTCGCCACCATGATCCGGTTCATCCTCGAGCAGCAAGTGTCGCTCGCCTCGGCCGACGCCGCCTACACGCGGCTCGTCGATGCCGTGGGCGAAGTGACGCCGGCCACCTTCCTCACGCTCGACGACGCCGCGCTGCTCGCCATCGGGTTCTCCCGGCAAAAGGCCGGATACGGACGCGAGCTGGCAGGCGGGATGGAAAACGGCAGCATCGACCTCCAGACACTGGACGCGATGGCCGACAAGGACGTGATGGAAACGCTGCAGGAGATCCGGGGGATCGGGCCTTGGACGGCGGGCTGCTATCTCCTCTTCGTCTTGAGGAGGAACGATGCCTGGCCCCCGGGCGACCGCGCCTTGCACGTTGCCATGGCAGACGTGCTCGAGCTCGACGCCGTCCCCGACCGCGCTGCCGCCGAGGAGATCGCCGAGCGATGGCGCCCGTACCGGGCGGTGGCGGCGCGCATGCTGTGGCACGAGTACCTCGGCGGCGGCCTGATTCCCGAAAGCGACCGGTAGGGTGCCCAACGTGTCGACGCCGTACACCGACCAGACCGAGCCCTCTTCGTGGGATCCGACCGGGCACCTCAAGAAGCCCAAGAAGCACCTGCTGCCCTTCTGGCTCGAGCTCCCGCTGCTCATCCTGGCCGCGCTGCTGGTGGCGGTCGTCATCAAGACCTTCCTCATCCAGGCCTTCTGGATCCCGTCGGCGTCGATGGAGGACACGCTCCAGCTCAACGACCGGGTGCTGGTGAACAAGCTCGCCTACCGGTTCGGCGATCTGGAGCGTGGGGACATCGTCGTTTTCGATGACCCCCGGGATGGCACGACGGTGGAGGAATCACTGTTCGACTCGGTTCGACGCAACATCGGCGAGGCCATCGGTGTCAACGTCCCCCGCTCCGAGTTCATCAAGCGTGTGATCGGGCTCCCGGGCGAGACCCTCGAGATCAAGGACAACGAGCTCTTCATCGACGGGCAGCGGATCTACGAGGCCTACCTCAAGCCAGGCAATCCCCCGATGGAGGACTTCGGCCCGGTCACCATCCCGGAGGGCGAGATGTTCGTCATGGGGGACAACCGCGCCGAGAGCCACGACAGCCGGCGCTTCGGCACCGTCCCCATCGACACCATCGTTGGCAAGGCGTTCGTCATCATGTGGCCGTCGAGCCGCTGGCAGACGCTCTAAGGCGAGGCGAAGCCGATGAGGGTTCGTCGATCGAGTCATTTCGGAGCCACTCCTATCGACGATCCCTCATAGGGGCCCGAGCGGCCTGCCGCCGAAGGCGGCAAGAGCGGGAAGCACAGCCCAAGTTTGTGGTCGATACCAGCTCCCTTGGGTGAACCTTCCGGTTGCGCCGCACTAGATGGCATCCGGCCGGTAGCATCGGCGGGCACGCGAGGAGGAGGCGCCACACCCCATGGGCGACGAGGACCTTGAGCGGTTCGAGACCGACGTCGAGCTACAGATCTATCGCGAGTACCGCGACGTGTTGCCCATGTTCAAGTACGTCGTTGAGACCGAGCGCCGCTTCTATCTGGCCAACGAAGTCGAGATGACCACCAAGAGCCTCAACGGCTC
>CAYQZO010000027.1:4422-11469 GCA_964421925.1 uncultured Acidimicrobiaceae bacterium | reverse complement strand
CGACCTCGCAGCGCATGCTCAAGTTCGCCTTCAACCTCCAGGACGACGGCATGGTCGGCCAGCAGCTGTTCGCCGCCGAGGCCACCCGGCTCGCCTACGGGACCGCGGAGGCCGAAGAGGGGCGCGACGCCTTCCTGGAGAAGCGAGACCAGGACTACTCGAAGTTCCCGTGGCATTACTGAGCTGCCAGCGAAAGACTTCTCGCTGGACGCTGGAGGCTGGTAGCTGGGGGCTCACATGACTTCCCCCTGGGTGCTCGCCGCCCGCCCCGCAACCCTCCCCGCGGCGGTGGCGCCGGTGCTCGTGGGGAGCGCGCTCGCCCAGTGGGCCGGTGTCTTTCGGTGGGACGCGCTCGCGGTGATCTTGTTCGCCGCCCTCGCCATCCAGGTCGGGGTCAACTTCGCCAACGACCTCGCCGATGCCTCGAGGGGTGCGGACACCGAGGACCGGATCGGACCGCAGCGGGCGGTGGCCTCCGGCCTCCTTACTCCGACCCAGATGCGATGGGGTATCGCCGCTGCCTTCGGCCTGGCCGCCGTCGCCGGCCTCTACCTGGCGTGGCTCGCCGGCTGGGTCATCATCGTCATCGGGGGGGCCTCCATCGTCGCCGCTCTCGGCTATACGTCGGGCCCCTACCCGTACGGCTACAACGGCCTCGGAGAGGTCTTCGTGTTCGTGTTCTTCGGTCTGGTGGCCACCGTTGGCACCCGCTACGTGTACGACCGGACCGCTCCCGCCGAGGCATGGTGGTGCGGGGTGGCCATGGGCCTGCTTGCCTCCGCCATCCTCGTGGCCAACAACGTCCGGGACATCGAGACCGATCGAGCCGTCGGCAAGCGCACCCTCGCCGTGATCATGGGGGCGGACGCCAGCCGCCGGTTCTTCGCCGTCCTCGTGGTTGGTGCCCTGCTCACCGTCCCCGCCGCCGTCCTCGTCGGTGTTCTGCCGGTGTGGTCGTTGACTGCCCTCGTCGCCCTCCCCCGCGCCGGGCTACTCATCTCGGCGATGAACGCCGCCTCCGATGGCCCATCCCTCATCGAGGTGCTCAAGGGAACGGCGCGCCTGCAATTGGTCTTCGCCGTGCTGCTCTCGCTCGGAATCGTCGTGTCTTCCTACGACTTGTAGCGCCCGGCGCGAGCGAGCGAGTCGATGACCGAGGCGCCGGTCTGCGCCTCGTCGACGGTCACCACCACGGCCACGCCGTTGGCCCGTTCCATGCGGATGGCCGGCCCGCCCCTGATCACGTAGGCACGCCTCCCCGGGCGCATCCGCCACCCCCAGCCGCCGTAGGCGAGCGGGACGAGGTCGATGGCGCCGGCGCTCGTGATCTCTCCCAGCGGGATGGTCTTGCGAGGCCAGCCGAGCGGCCCGAGGGCGATGCGCACCCGGTCGGGATCGGCGTCGACCCGCACGAAGGCGAAGATGACCACCACGGCCGCCACCGCCACCAGGATGGCCATCACGATGGGCGGCGAGATGAAGGTGAATGCGACGGCCACCGCAGCCACCAGGGCGATCCACAGATTGGAGGCAGTGCCCGTCCACGACGTCGCCGTCGTCTCCACCGGCTCGAGCTCGACGTCGGCCGGGACCCCCTTTCGACCCCCGGTGAGCAGCCATCCAATCCAGCCGAAGAGCACCCCTGCGAGCATGACACCGACGAAGGTGATCGGGTCGAGGTTCCTCGCCTCCTCCCAGCTCGCCGCGTCCAGATTGAAGTAGAGGATCTGAGCGTTGACCACGGCCAGGAGCCCGATGATGAAGTACACCACCGCGGTGAGCGGGGAGTCGAGGCGCTTCTTCGAGTTGGTCACCAGCCCGTACCAGGCGAGGAGCATCCCGCCGATCATTCCCACCGCATACAGGTAGACGGACAGCGTGCCGTTCGGCTCCCCGTCGATCCCCCAATGGACGGCAAGCGGATCCGGATACCGGTCCCAGAAGTACACGAGCGGGACAAGCGACCCGGCAACGATCAGCAGCGGCACCAGCCACAGCGTCACCAGCCGTCGAAGTCGTCGCATCCGGCGTCAGTATCGCAGCATCGGCCTCGCGCCCCACGCCGGTAAGGTGCCCGGCGTGGACCCCGCCGAACGCTTCGTCACCGATTTCGTGGGCGCCCTGGCCGATGTCGGCTTGCGCCACGCGGCGATCTCGCCGGGCTCGCGCAACACGCCGCTGTCGCTCGCTTTCCTCGCCGAACCCAGGATCACGACGCACACGGTGCTCGACGAGCGCTCGGGCGGCTTCTTCGCCCTCGGTGCCGCCAAGGCGTCGTGGCTCCCCACCGCCGTGGTGTGCACCTCGGGCACCGCGGCCGCCAACTACCACCCGGCCGTGATCGAAGCAGACTCCTCGCGCACCCCGCTGCTCGTGCTCACCGCGGACCGGCCGCCGGAGCTGCGCGGCACGGGCGCCAACCAGACCATCGATCAGCTCGGCTTGTATGGAAATGCGGTGCGCCTCTTCCACGATGCCGGCGTCCCCGACGAGGCAACCGCTGCCTCCGCCGCGTCGCTTGCGCTGCGGGCCTGGGTGGCGGCCGCCGAGGTGCCGGCAGGCCCGGTCCACCTGAACTTCCCCTTCCGCGAGCCGTTCTCCATCCCCTCGCAGCCGGCCGGTCCGACCGGCCTTCGTCACGTCCCCGGCTATCGCAGCCTTTCCCCCGAGGGCCTTGCCGAGCTCGCCGGACACCTCTCGGGGACGCGGGCGCTCATCGTCGCCGGGGGCCGGCCCCGGCCCGGTTTTGCCTCGGCGACGGCGATGCTCGCCGCATCGGCCGGCATCCCGGTGGTGGCCGACATCCAGTGCCGGTTCCCCTCCCCCGCCTCCATCGCCTACGGCGATCTGCTGGCCGCGGCGGGTGTGTTCGATCGGTTGCAGCCGGACGTGATTCTCCGCATCGGTGCGGTCCCCACCTCCAAGGCAGTGTGGACCTGGATGGCCGGCACAAGCGCGGCCCAGCTCTATCTGGACGATGGGAGCTGGGGGGATGCGCTCGGCACCGCGGAGACCGCCTTCCGCGGCGACCCGGCCTCGGTGATGGCGGACCTCGGCGCCATGATCGAACCGGCGCCCGACGGCTGGCTGCAGGCATGGCGGGACGCCGACGAGACCGCCCTCAAGGCGTTCCACGACGCCCTCGACGCCTCGGAGAAGCCGAACGAGCCCGTCACCGCCCGAGCGCTGTATCAGGTGGCGCCTGCCGGGACGATCATCTATGCCGGGTCGTCCATGCCGATCCGCGACCTGGACAGCTTCGCCGGACCGCTGCGGGGTGACGTGACGGTGATCGCCAACCGGGGGGCCTCCGGCGTCGACGGCCTGCTCTCCGCTGCCGCCGGCGCCGCTGCCGCCGAGGGGCAGCGGGTAGCCGCGCTCGTCGGCGACATCGCAGCCATCCACGACGCCAACGCCCTGGAGTTGATCGCCCGGGAGTCCCTGCCCGTCACCGCGGTCGTGGTCAACAACGACGGCGGCGGGATCTTCTCGTTCCTTCCGCAGGCGGCAGCGGTGGACGAGGCCCGCTTCTCGGCCGCCTTCGCCACTCCGCACGGCCGGTCGCTCGCCGCCGTCGCCGAGGCGTTCGGGGTTCCCGCCCGCCCGGCGGACAACCCAGCCGACCTCACCGACGCCATGGCGGGCGACGGGCCCGCCCTGGTCGAGGTGCGCACCGACCGGGACCGGAACGTGGCCCTCCACGCCGAGCTTCGAGAAGCAGTGAGCGCTGCCTTCGGATAGGTGATGTGCGGGCAACCCAGGGTTGGCAGCAACGCTCAGCGTCGTTACCAGCCCACGGTTGGGCACGTCGCGCGCTGTTCTCCCATAGGGTGGGCCGTGCCCGTCACCCTGCGTCGGCTACAACCCTGGGTTGGGAGCACCCCTAGGCCGTCACCGAGTCGAGGAAGGCGGCGGCAATCTAGCTCGCCGCCAGCAGGTCGAGGAGGGGGCGGAGTTTGAGCCTGGTCTCGGCGAGCTCGGCGTCGGGCACCGATCCCGCAACGATGCCGGCGCCCGCGTAGACCCCGGCCTCGGCGCCCCTGATGAGCCCGCAGCGCAGGGCGATGGCGAACTCGCCGTCCCCGTTCCCGTCGCTCCACCCCAGGCCGCCGGTGTACCAGCCGCGGTCGAAGCCCTCCATCTTGGCGATCAACTCGACCGCCCGCTCCCGCGGTGTGCCCCCGACCGCCGGAGTCGGGTGCAGCAGCTCGACGAGCTCGAGAACGTGGCGAGGCTCGGCAAGCACGCCCTGGATCGGCGTGGACAGGTGCTGCACCGTCGCCATCCGCTTCAGTGACGGTCCGGTGGGGACGGTCATGTCCTCGAGCAGCGGCTCGAGCCGCGTCACGACATCGTCGACCACGAGCTGGTGCTCGAACCGGTCTTTCGGGGAGCGCATCAGCGCCTCGGCGAGAGCCCGGTCGTCGTCCTCCCCTTCACCGCGAGGCGCCGACCCGGCGAGCGGGTTCGAGCTCACCGCCCCCGCAACGCTCGCCACGAGAAGCTCCGGGCTTGCTCCGACAAAGGTGGCTTCCTCGGCTTGCCAGGCGAAGCCGAAGCACTTGGGGTAGGCGCCGGCGAGCTGGTGGACGAGGTCGAAGGGGCGCGCCGGATGGTCCGAATGCACGAGGACCGAGCGGGCGAGCACCACCTTGTCCACCGACCCATCGTCGATGGCCCTGATCGCATCGGCGACCGCTTCTCGCCACTCGGCCACCGTCGGGACCGACGCCAGGGAATGGGAGCCCGGATCGGGGATCGATGGATCGGGTGGTGCCTCCAGGGATTCGAGGCGTTCCAGGACGGCGTCGGTACCCATGCCCGGTGGAACGGCCACCGCAAGCACCGTCCCCGACGCGGTAGGCAGCACCGTGGCCACGGGGAGCACCACCTCGGCGGCGGCGAAGGACCGCCACGCCGGGTCGGTGGGCCCGGCGGGATCGAAGGAGAACCCGATGAAGGCGCGAAACGGCTCGGGCATCCTCCAGTCCTCGAGTGCCGCCCGCAGCTGCTGAAACCGCCCTGCGCCGGAGGCAGTGGCCCGGCGGGCGGCGCCGAGGCCGGCGGCCGAGGAACCTGCCGGTGTAGAGAAGAAGAAGGCCGAGTCGAACCGCTCGCTGCCGGCTCTGGCGAACGCGACCGCGTCGGCTTCGACGGGGACGAAGGCAAACCCTCGTTCGTCGAAGGACCCGGCGAGTTGGGCGAGTACGGCGGGTGGGAGCACGCGACCACCGGTCACTGTGGCCGCACCCTGATCCTGGCATCGACGATGCTCACCCCGGCTCCGGGAGGCCCGACCTTCACCGGGTTGAGATCCATCTCCACCACCTCGGGGAGGTCTTCGATCATGGCGGACACGCGGAGCAGGGTCTCTTCGACGGCGGGTATGTCGGCGGCGGGCGATCCCCGGTAGCCATCGAGCAGCGGTGCGGAGCGAACATCGCGCACCATCTCGGCGGCGTCGACGTCGGTGAGGGGATGGATGCGGAAGGCGACGTCGCCGATCAGCTCGACGAACACACCGCCGAGCCCGAAGACGATGAGCGGACCGAAGTTCGGATCTTCAAGCATCCCGATCAGAACCTCGTGATCACCCCCGACGTACTCCTGGACGAGCACGCCTTCGGCGTCGTCGACCGCGGTGCTCACCTGGCGGTAGGCGGCTACGACCTGGTCGGCACCGGAGACGCCGACCACGACGCCGCCAACGTCGCTCTTGTGGAGGGCCGAGGGTGACAGCACCTTGAGCACCGCCGGGCCGCTCAACGACTCGGCAATGGCCACGGCCTCGTCCTCACTGGTCGCCACCGCGGACACCGGCAGCTTCATCCCGTACGCCCCGAGCACCGCCTCGGTCTCAGCCGAGTCCAGCCACACGCCCTCCGTGGCACCCGTGAGTGCCGACTCGACGGCGGTGCGGGCCGCTTCCGGGTCGAGATCGGCGAAGACCGGGACGTCGCCATCCGGGCGCTGCAGCCACTCCCCGTACTCGACGGCAGCCACCAGCGCCCTGGCCGCCCGTTCGGGGAAGGCGAAGGTGGGCACCGGGGACTGCCCGCCCGTCAGCACATCGGGGGCTCCCTCGGAGTGCATGAAGACGGCGAGAAACACCGAATCGCTCACGTTCCCCTCTCCGACCGCCCGCAGCGCGGCCGCCACCTCGGTGGATCCCTCGGGAGAAGGAGGGATGTAGATGGCGATCACCGTGTCGAGCTCGTCGCTGTCCAACATGGCCTCGGCGACCCCCCGATACTCGGCCGGCCCCGCGGCGGCGATCATGTCCACCGGGTTTCCCACCGCCGCCTCCGGGGCGAGCATGTCCCGGATGCGGCCCTGCAGCCCGGTGGAAAGCTCGGGGACGTCGAGACCGGAGGACTCGAGCGCGTCGACGGCGAGCACGGCCGGCCCTCCCGCATTGGTGAGCACACCCACGCGCCGCCCGGTGGGGATGGGCTGGTTGGCGAGCAGCCCGGTGACGTCGAAGAGGGCTTCCAGCGTGTCCACCCGGATCACGCCGGCCTGCCGAAAGAGGGCGTCGACGGCGACGTCGAGGCTGGCGAGTGAGCCGGTATGGCTCGCCGTCGCCCGGGCGCCCGATCGTGTCCGGCCCGCCTTGACCGCCACGATGGGCTTGCGATGGGCGATGCGGCGCGCCACCCGGGCAAACCGGCGAGGGTTCCCGAA
The DNA here is from genome assembly GCA_964421925.1 of uncultured Acidimicrobiaceae bacterium. Classification (GTDB taxonomy): domain Bacteria; phylum Actinomycetota; class Acidimicrobiia; order Spongiisociales; family UBA5794; genus JACZST01. The sequence continues at coordinate 4,785 of CAYQZO010000027.1, read as the reverse complement.
GGTCTCCATGTAGAGGAGGATCACGTCGGTGGCCGGATCGTCTTCCCAGTACAGGAGCAGGTCGTCGCCGGAGACGTCGGCAAGGTTCCCCACCGAGACGAAGGTGGAGATGCCGATGTTGAGCTCGGTGGCGTAGTCGAGGATGGCGAGCCCGAGGGCCCCGGACTGAGAGGACAATGAGACGTTGCCCCGCGGTGGAAAGGCGGGGCCGAACTGCCCGTCGAGGCTGACCGCAGGGTCGGTGTTGAGCAGCCCCATGCAGTTGGGTCCCACCATGCGCATGCCGGCGGAGCGAACCAGATCGAGCAGCTCCGCTTCCAGGAGGAGGAGATCCCGGTGGGACGGGTGGACTCCGATGCCGAG
>CAYQZO010000027.1:0-4412 GCA_964421925.1 uncultured Acidimicrobiaceae bacterium | reverse complement strand
CGCCGGTCTCGACGGCGCCCGCCGAGCTCACCACGATGCCGCGCACGCCCTTCTCCGCGCACTGGCCGGCGACGCCGAGCACGTGCTTGGAGGGGACCACGACGAAGGCGAGGTCCACCGGACCCGGGATGTCGAGCACGCTCGGGTAGGCGGCAACCGAGCGGACCACCGGAGCGGTGGGGTTCACCGGATACACCGGTCCGGTGAAGTCGCCGGCGATGATGTTGCTGAAGAGCCGGCCGCCGATCGATGCCGGGTCACGGCTTGCCCCGATGACCGCCACCGAGCTCGGCGCCATCAGGGGCATGAGCGAAGCTGCGGTGGATCGCTTCTCCCGCTCGGCGATGATCGCCGCGGTCTCCGTGGTCTCCTCGATCGGGAACTCCACCGTATACACCCCGCCTTCGAGCTCCCGCTGCACCTGGTAGCCGAGGTTGCGGAAGACGCGCAGCATGACATGGTTGTCGGCGAGGACATAGGCCCGGAACGCGGTGATGCCGTGCTCCCTGGCGTAGTCGGTGAGGCGGGTGAGGAGGGCGGAGGCGATTCCGCGCTTCTGATAGTCATCGGCCACGGCGAAGGCAGACTCGGCGGTCTGCGGGTCGCGTTCGACGGTGTCATAACGGCCCACGCCGACCAGCCGTCCGTCGGCCACGGCGACGAACGCCATCCGTTTGTCGTAGTCGAGCTCGGTGAAATGGCGCAGCTCGTCGGGGTCGAGCTCGTGTTTGACCCGGAAGAATCGCTGGTAGGACGTCTCGTGCGACATCGCCCGCACCATGGCCTGCAGGGCGTCGCGGTCCTCCGGGGCGATGGGACGCATGCGCAACGTGGTGCCGTCGCGTACCGCGATATCGGCGATCCACGCCTCCGGGTAGCCGGGGGGTGGATCGGCCACGGTCATGGCGGCGCGATCGGCGTTGACGTCCACGGCGGGGATTGTCCCACGCCTCGTGGTCGCACGAGCTAGTCGACGGGCATCCCCCATAATCCGGCTCGTGCCGTCAGACATCAACGCCATCGGGCTTGCGCTCGCCGGTGCGCTGATCATCCTGGCCGCCGCAGTCTCGCTCGCCCAGCGGCTCAACCTGGAAGGGAAGATCGTCTGGGCGTCGCTGCGGGCGCTCGTCCAGCTGCTCGCCCTCGGGGTGGTGCTCGCCTTCCTGCTCGCCGAGGGTCGCAGCCTGTGGTGGTCGTGGTTGTGGATCGCGCTCATGATCCCCTTCGCCGCCGACGTCGTGGCGCGAAGGGCGCCCGAGGTGCCGCGGGCCAGGCTGCTTGCGACCGTTGCCTTTGGCATCACCGCCGTCGCCGTGCTCGGGCTGGTGTTCGGCCTTGGCGTGTTCCCGCTCGAGGCGCGAACCCTGGTGCCCCTTGCCGGCATGATGATCGGCAACTCCATGACCGCCACGGTGCTGGTGGCCAACCGCATCGTCGACGAGTTCAAGCAGCAGCGTCCGCTCATCGAGGTCAGCCTCGCCCTCGGCTTCACCGGTCGGGATGCCTTCGCCCCCTATCTGCGAGCCGCGCTTCGCACCGCGATGACCCCGCAGATCGAGACCACGAAGGCGGTCGGCATCGTGTTCATCCCCGGGGCGATGACCGGTTTGATCCTGGCCGGGGTGTCCCCGGTGGATGCGGTGAGGGTGCAGATCGTGGTGATGTACCTGGTGCTGGCCTCCACGGCGGTCGCCACCGCCACGGTCGCCCTCGGATTGAGCAGGACGCTCTTCACCGGCGACCAGCGTGCCATTCACCTCACGGGAGAACGGGGATAGGCTGGCCCGGTGCCGGGACAACTCCGCCTGCTGGTCGCCGGGCTCGTAGCGCTGAGCGCTTGCTCCGCCCCCGCACCAACGACGACCACCACCCAGCCTGCGGCCGATCCGGCACCCTCCGATACCAGTTCGACCACGGTTCCCATCGTCAGCGTCGATGCCAGCTTCGCGATCTCCCGCATTGCATTCGGCGAGGAGGGTCGCATCGAGCTCGTCAATACCGGGCCGCAACCGGGAAACATCCACGGGCACTGGATCGCCATCCATCCGTTCTACCTCGAGCTCCCATCCCGGATCATCGAGTCCGGCGAGACCGTCGTGATCGCCCTCGGCGGTGAGGAGCTTCCGGAGGGCTGGGTGGACGGCGTCGGGCTGCTCCCGGTGCTTGGGCCGGCCGGCGGCGAGGTGGCGCTCTACCGCAGGGGTACCTTTGGCAACCCCGATGCCATGGTCGACTACGTGGAATGGGGCAGCGGCGGGCATCGGCGATCGACGGTGGCCATCGCCGCCGGTTTGTGGGATGAGGCCCTCGTGATTCCGATGGCGGGCAACGAGGCCGGGCTGGTGGCCTCGGCCGATGCCGAGAGCCGATTCGAGACGTTCACCGACTCGTAGCTTGCAGCTAGAGCGGCGACGTCGTCACGGGCTCCGTGCCCGCGGGTTGGCGCTCCCCTTGGCCGAACACCACTTCGACCCGGGCGCCGCCCTCCCGTGCTTCGCCGAGGCGCACCCCGCCGCCGGACCGCTCGGCGCTGCGGGCCACGATGTCCAGACCGAGCCCGGTCGACCCCGAGCCGCTCTCGCCGCGCCGGATCGCTCCCGACGATGGGAAGCCGGGCCCGTCGTCCTCAACGATGAGCTCGGAGCGCCCGTCCTGCGTCGTGCCCACGCGGATGACGTAGCCGACGCCCTCCGGTGTGTGGGTGAACACGTTGCCGATGAGCACGTCGACGAGGGCGCCGAGCTCGTCCGGAGGTACCGAGACCCGGTGGTCACCGGGCTCCACCAAGACCGAGGTTGGCCGGCCCTGCTCGTCGGCGAGGACCTGCCAAAAGGCGGCCCGATGATCGACGATCGCACCAAGGTCGACCTCGCCGTCGAGGGTCCCCGACCGTTGCGGGCTGCGTGCCTCGACAATCATGACGTCGACTGCGGCCTCCAGCCGGTCGATATCCTCGATGAGGCCCGCCACGTCCTCGCGATTGCTCATCGTCTCGGCCTGGAGGCGCAACGCGGTGAGCGGGGTGCGCAGGCGGTGGGACAGGTCGGCCACCGACTCTCGCTCGGCTTCGAGCAAGTCGGCGAGGCGTCGAGCGAGGAAGTTGAAGGCCTCGCCGACCTCGGCGATCTCTTCAGGGCCTTCGGGCTCGACCCGCGTTCCCAGGTTGCCCTCGCCGAGGCTCCGCGCCGCCGCGGAGAGCTCGGTGACCGGCTTCACGATGGATCGGCCGAGCCGGTCCGCCGCGGCCACCGCGATCCCCATCAACACGAGGCCGAGCGAGACGAGCATGGTCCAGGCCACTGCGACGCCCTGGGACATCTCGGCCCCGGATACGAAGCTGCGCACCACGACCGCCCCCCCCGCCTCGGTGATCACCGGTACCAGCACTTCAGCGCCGCCGGGAATGGCGGCGGTGAGGGCGGCTCCGCCCTGAGCTTGCGACAGGTTGGGCGACTCGTCGACGTCGGCGCCTACGACGGTCCCATCGGGGAAGATCACCGACGTCCCCGCCGGGTTGCTGAAGGCGTCCAGCATTGCTTGCGCCAGCTGGGGCGTGATGGTCGTCCGATCCCGCAGGACCTGGTCGAGCCACTCCTCGACGGCGGCGAAGGTCTCGTCGTCGCCGAGCGCGTCGCGGATGTCCTCGGCCGGGGTATCACTGGAGTCGACGGCGATCCCGGCGACCGTGCCGGCGACCCCGAGCCCCGCCGCAACCGAACCGGAAATGCGCTCGGCGCGGCTCAACGCCCGATCCTGGGCCTGGTTGCGCACCAGGATCCCCAGCGGGACCAGGAAAGCGATGACCACGATGGAGGACACGGCGAGGGCGAGGAGGGCGAGCCGCTTTCTCATGACGGGTCGACCATCTTGACCCCCACCCCGCGCACGGTCTGTAGATAGCGGCTCGTCGCCGCGGTCTCCCCCAGTTTCTTGCGCAGCCAGGACAGGTGCACGTCCACCGTCTTCTCGCTGCCTCCGTACGGTTGGCGCCACACCTCGGCGAGCAGGCGTCGCTTCGACACCACCTCGCCGACGTGCTCGGCGAGATAGCGGAGCAGGTCGAACTCCTTGGGAGATAGGTCGAGGGTCGTGCCGTCGAGTGAGGCCTCGCGGGCCGCCCCGTCCACCACGAGGTCGCCGATCACCAGCGGAGTGCCCCGGGGCGCGGTCTGGGCACGGCGGAGCACGGCTCGCACCCGCGCCTCGAGCTGCTCCACCGAGAACGGCTTCACCAGGTGGTCGTCGGCACCGGCGTCGAGGCTCAACACGATGTCGGGCTCCTCGCCCCTGGCGGTGGCGACGATCACGGGGACATCGCTCACCGCCCTGATCATCTTGAGCAGCTCCATCCCGTCCAGGTCGGGGAGGCCGAGGTCCAGGATGACGAGATCCGGCGAGGAGCCGACCACTGC
>CAYQZO010000026.1:1050-11573 GCA_964421925.1 uncultured Acidimicrobiaceae bacterium | reverse complement strand
GATTCGGTGATCCTCGCCATCGGTCAGGCCGTCGACCTGGAGAGTCTCGGCGACGACGCACCCGACATCTCCGATCGCCGGACCATCGAGGTCGATCGGGCCACCCTGGCGACCTCGGTGCCGGGCATCTGGGCGGGCGGCGATGCCGCCTTCGGCCCCCGCAACCTCATCGACACCATCGCCGACGGCCGGCGGGCGGCGGCATCGATCCACGCCGAGCTCTCACCCGACGAAGTCACCGCACAACGGCGTGAGGGCACGATGACGGTCGTCGAAGGGTTCGGGCGCCTCCCCGATCGCTACGACGAATGGGACCGGCTTCCGGTCCCATCCCTTCCCACCCAGCGCCGCATCGGTCTCCAGGAGGTGGAGACCGGGTACACCGAGGCAGAGGCACGGCTCGAGGCCAGCCGCTGCCTCAGATGCTTCCTCAACATCCTGCTCGACGTCGACGCCTGCGTCCTGTGCGGGTTGTGCGCCGACGTCTGCCCCGTCGATGTGATCTCGCTGGTGCCCGCGGCCACCCTGGGCGGGTCCGAGGGCGAGACCGTCCTGCTCCTCGACGAGTCTCGTTGCATCCGCTGCGGTCTGTGCATCGATCGCTGCCCGAGCCGGGCGCTCTCCATGGGTGTCTGGTCCGGGTTCGGCGTTCCCGAGGCCGTCCCCATCGCGGTGGGGGGAGTGGCATGAAGCCGTCGCTGACCCAGCGGATCCGGGAGACGTCGGTCGGGAGCTCGGTGTTCCGGGTTCCGGGACGGGAGACGAAGCGGGAGCGCGCCGCGGCGCACTGGTCGAGCTTCTTCCTCCACATCTACCCGGTCAAGGTGCGCCGCGAGGAGCTCACCTTCCGGTACTCCTGGTTCCTCGGCGTCGCCTCGCTGACCCTGTTCATCTCCCTCGTGGTCTCCGGCATCTACCTGATGTTCTTCTACGTGCCGTCGCCAACGACCGCCTACGGGGACATCCAGATCCTGCAGACCCAGGTCGCCTTCGGGCAGTTCATGCGCAACGTCCACCGCTGGTCGGCGCACCTCATGGTCATCGCCGTGATGGCGCACATGGCCCGCGTCTTCTACCGGGCCGCCTACAAACCGCCGCGCCAGTTCAACTGGGTCATCGGCGTGATCCTGCTGCTGCTCACCCTGCTGCTCTCCTTCACCGGGTACCTGTTGCCCTGGGACCAGCTGGCGATCTGGGCGATCACCGTCGGCACCTCGCTCGCCGGTTTCGTGCCCTTCTTCGGCGACGAGATCTCCCGGCTGCTCCTCGGCGGCCCCCAGGTCAGCTCGGCCACCCTGCTGCGCTTCTACGTGCTCCACGTGGCATTGCTGCCCGCGCTCGCCGTGGTCATCATCGCCGTGCACCTGTGGCGTTGGCGCAAGGACGGCACCCTCGATTCGAACCCGGCGCCGAAGGCCGAACAACCGGCCGTGCACGATGGACGCCGCGTCCTCGGCGTCGTTCCCGGCGTCCCCGTCGCCGGAATCGCAAAGGAGCCGAGCAGCCAACAGCTGGTGATGACCTGGCCGCACTTGCTCGTGCGCCACGAGGTGGCCGCCATGGTCGTCCTGCTCACCGTGCTCGCCACCGCGCTCCTCTTCAACGCTCCGCTCCGCGAGCTCGCCAACCCCGGCCTCACCCCGAACCCGGAGAAGGCGCCCTGGTACTTCGTCGGGCTCCAGGAGCTGCTGTCGCTGTTGCACCCACTGGTCGCCGGGGTCCTCGTCCCCGCCTTCATCACCATCGGCCTAATCGTGCTGCCGTACCTGGACCGGAATCCGGCGCGGCTGAACCGGGCTCGCAAGGTTGCGGTGTGGACGTTCACCACTTTCCTCATCGTCTTCCTAGCCTTGACCGTCATCGGGTTTGCCTTCCGCGGTCCCGATTGGAATCTCGTGTGGCCATGGCGCGAATGGCACGGTGAGCTATGAACCGGCGTGAGTTCGTCACCCGCCTCTGGCAGCTCGGGGTCGTCGCCGTTGGTGCGGCCGCGGTGTGGACGTCCTGGGACTTCCTGCAGCCGACGAGTCCGGTCGGATTCGGGGGGAAATTCACGGTCGGCCCGGTTGATCAGATACCGACCGACTCGGTGCTGCCGGTGCCCACGGCGCGCGCCTACCTGACCAGGAACGGTGACGAGGTCATCGCCCTGTGGTCACGTTGCACTCACCTCGGCTGTCGCGTGCCCTGGTGCGAGTCGGCCGGCGAGTTCGAGTGCCCGTGCCACGGGACCACGTTCAACCGGGTCGGTGAGCATCGCAACGGCCCGGCACCACGCGGCCTGGACCGGTTCGAGGTCATGGTCGAGGGTGACCAGGTCGTGATCGACACCGGGGTGATCATCACGGGCCCGCCCCTTGGATCCGAAAGCGTCGACGAGCCGCCGGGCCCGCCGTGCGCTGCGGAAGGTGAAGCATGACCGTTCCCCCCTATGGCGAAGACCCCGAGCTTGAGGCGTCGACCAGCCGCTGGATGCTGTGGGCGGCGGTGCTGACGATCCTGTTCGCCCTGGCGTTTCCGTTGTACCGGATCCTCGAACCGGGGCGCCGGGCGGAAGCCGACGAGGCCTACCGGGCCGGCCTGACCACCCAGGGAGCGGCGGTCTACGAGGAGAACTGCTCTCAATGTCACGGCATCGAGGGACGCGGCGGGCTGGGTCCGGCGCTGAACTCACAGCAGTTCCTCCTGGGTGTCGACGACCGCCAGATCGCTGACCTGACCGCAGCCGGGGTGCCGGGAACGTTGATGGCTCCGTACGCAGCCGACTTCGGCGGCTCGTTGACCCAGGCACAGATCGGCTCCGTCGTCGCCTACCTGCGTGCCTTCGAGGAGGACGCGCCCGACGTGCCCCTGTGGCGCACGCCGCTCGCTCAGGCGGATCTCTCCGGTCGCGACCTGTACACGATGGGCTGTGCCTATTGCCACGGGCTCAATCTGGAAGGCACCGACATCGCACCCGACCTCGGCCCCGGCTCCGACGCAGCGGAAGAGTCGGACAATCGCCTGGTGCGGCAGATCCAGGAGGGCGAAGACGAGATGCCCGCCTTCGGCAACATCCTCACCGACGAGCAGATCCAACGGATCGTCGAGTACCTGCGCCAGGTCCAGGCGGGTGGTTGAGCCACCAGCCATGAACGTCTTCCTCAACGCTCAACGCTCAACGCTCAACGCTCAACGCTCAACGAAATAGCAGAAGCCCCCTCTCGGGGGCTCCTGGTGAACCCAGGAAGGGGACCGATGCAGGTTTTGTTTGTGAACCACCCCGCATTTACTGGGTATAACTTACCCCGCCGGCCGTCCCACCGGTTCCTTCCAAGTATCGACCACGGCATGGCGAACCTTGACCACTCTGTGTGGTTTTGAGCCGTCCGACCTAATTGAGGGTTTCTCCTTGTGCAGCAAGGAGAAACCAGCTATGAGCCAGGGGCTGCCGGGCTCAGGACTCACGGCTCACCGCTTCGGTGGTCGCCCCCTCCCAGTCCCGATACAGCTCGGCGTAGACCCCGCCGGCATCGACCAGGTCGACGTGGGGGCCGGATTCGACGATCTCCCCGTCATCGAAGACCACGATCCGGTCGGCGGCCTCGGCCGTTGACAGCCGGTGGGCGATCGTGATGGAGGTTCGGCCCGCGGTGAGCCGTTCCATGGCGCGGCGCAGCTGTACCTCGAGCGCCGGGTCGACGGCGGAGGTCGCCTCGTCGAGGACGAGCAGATCGGGGTTGGCGATCCAGGCCCGCGCCACCGCAACCAACTGGCGCTCGCCTGCCGAGAGATTGGAGCCCCGCTCGCCGACCCGGGTCTCGATCCCCGCCGGCAGCGAGTCGACCCAGTCGAGCAGGCCGAGATCGGCGATGGCGACACGGAGGGCGGCATCGTCGGCGCTTGGCTTGCCGTACCGGATGTTGTCGGCGACCGTGCCATCGAAGAGGAATCCCTCCTGGGGGACATAGGACACGCGGGACCGCAGTGACGAGAACGGGACCCGATCCAGGGCGATCCCGCCGACGGCGATCTGCCCCGACTCGGGGTCGAGGAGCCGCGTGGCGAGCTTGGCGAACGTCGTCTTGCCCGACCCGGTCTCACCAACCACAGCGACTCGCTCTCCCGGCTGGATCGCTACTGAGATGTCGCGCAGCACGTGGTCACCGGTCGGGTACCGGAACCACACGCTGTCGAATGCGACGTCGAGCGCCCGGTCGGGCAAGGCGACGCCATCGGTCGGATCGGGCACATCGATCTCGGTGTCGAGGACGCCGAGGATCTTGCGCAGCCCCGCCCCGGCGGTCTGGGCCTGGTTGACGGTCTCGACCATGATCTGGACGGGCATGACGAGCAGCGTGACCAGGAAGAGGAATGCGACGAGCGTCCCGGCGCTCAGCCCCCAGTCCACGCCGAACACGACACCGAATCCCACCGCCGAAGCGGTGATGATCCCGGCGAAGATCTCTGCCGAGGAGAACAGCACCGCGCCGAGGGCTCCGGCGCCGAACTCGGCCTTGTACTGGCGGTCGAGGGCGCCGTCGACCTTCCCGATGACCGCGTCCTCCATCCCGTAGGCACGGATCGTGGACAGCCCCGAGGTGGCCTCGCCGATGATGCTGAGCGACTCGGCGACCCGATCCCGCACCCGGTCGTGGGCGCGCTGCAGGATGCGCTGGAACCACACGAACAGCCCCGCGTAGATGGCAGTACCCACGGCGATGATCAGCGCAAGGCGCCACTCGTAGATCAGCATCACGATCAGCGCCAGGGTGACCTGGGCGGTACCGAGGAGCAGCCCGACTCCGCCCCACTCCATGAACTCCTGGATGGTCTCCACGTCCGAGGTCACGCGGCCTACCAGAGCGCCGCGCCGCTCCGACTGCACGTGGAGCATGGAGAGGCGGTGCAGGTGCGCGAACGTGGTGACCCGCAAATCGGCGAGGCCGGCGGCCGAAGAGCGCGCCAGCCGGGCCAGCGAAAACCGTCGCGCCGTTGCCGCGGCGACGATGGCGGCAATGGCGGCGAGCCCGAACCACGCCGCCTGAGCGCGGTCGATCGATTCCCCGGCGAGCAGGACGCCGTCGATGATGCGCTGGATGGTGATGGGGACCACGAGCTCGAGCGCGGTCCCAAGTCCGGCGAGGATCAGGGTGAAGACGATCCCGCTCGACAGCCTGGGTGAGACCCGGAAGGCCTCGCGCAGAACGGCGCTCGTCGAGTCCTTCACGTCTGCTCCCGCCTGGCGGCGTCTTCCTCATAAGCCCGAAGGATCCGCTCATAGCCCGGGACGGTGGCGAGCAGGTTCTCATGGGTCCCGTGGGCGACCACCCGGCCGTCATCGACGAACACGACCTCATCGGTGAGCATGATCGAGGAGCGCCGGTAGGCAACAACGATGATCGTGGCCGGCAAATCGGCATCCTTCAAGCTGCGGAGAATCTCGGTCTCGACCGATGGATCGACCGCCGATGTGGCGTCGTCGAGCACCATCAAACGCGGTCGACGGACGAGGGCCCTGGCGAGCGCCACACGCTGACGCTGGCCGCCCGACAGCGAGGTGCCCCGTTCCCCGAGTTGGGTGGCGTAATCGTCGGGGAGCTCGTGGACGAAGCGCTCGACGCCGGCGAGCCTGGCCGCCTCGAGCACGGCGTCTTCGGGGAGGTCGAGGCCGAGCGTGATGTTCCCCCAAACGGTGTCGTCGAAGAGGAAGGTGTGCTGGGGCACGAACGCCACCTCCAGCGGGAGCTCGGAACGGGCGAAGTCGCGCAGGTCGCGCCCATCGATGCGAATTACACCGTTGGTGTGGTCCCACAGCCGGGCGAGCAGCATGGCCAGGGTCGACTTGCCAGACGCGGTCGGCCCGACGACGGCGATGGTTCGCCCGGCGGGAATGTCGAGTCGAAGTCCCGCCAGCACCGGTTCGGCGTCGTCATAGGCAAAGGCCAACTCATCCGAGTCGACCAGCGCGCCGGACTTCTCGGGTGTGGCGCTGAGCGATCCGTGCTGGACGAGCTCGTCGGAATCGAGCACCTCCTGCACCCGCTTCCACGCCGCCTGGCTGTGCGCCATCTCGAAGATCACGAACCCGATCAACTGAAGAGGGAACGCCATCAGCGTGATGAGATAGGCGACCGAGACCAGGGCACCGGTGGTGAGGGATCCGGCGCCGACGAGCAGCGCCCCCACCACGATGATGATCACGTTGACGACCGCCGGGACCGCCTCGACGACGGCCCGGAAGTTGGCGAACTGGACCCCGATGGAGGCGAGTCGGTCGCGCAGGACGTAAGCAGCCGAGCGGAACCGCTCGACCTCCTCTGCCTCGCGCCCGAGCGCCTTGACGGTGAGCGCCCCGTCGATGCTCTCGTGGGCGATCTCGCCCACCGCACCGCGCTCGTGCTGGGCCGCCTCGAACTGGGTGAAGAGGGAGAACGCTCCAAACACGTCGATGCCCACCAGGGCGAGGAGGCCCACGAGGGCGATCACCCCGAGGATCCAGTTGGTGGCGAACACCATGACGATCGTGCCGACGAGCAAGAGCGTGGCACCGGTGGCGTACGGGAGCGGTGCCAGCACGATCGTCCCCATCTGCGTGTCGACCTCACTGACCGACAGCAGGTCCCCGGTCGATCGCCGATCATGCCAGGAGAGCCCCAGACGGAACTGGTGGTCGACAAGCAACTTCCTGGCGTCGGCCCTGACGCCGTACTGGAGGGCCCCCGCCGCCGTGCGCCGCAGCGTGATGCCTGCGGCCTTGATCACGGCAACGATCATGACGGCGAGCACGGCGATCGCCGCCTTGGCGCCGAGCGATTCCCCCTCGTCGAGGACGGGGATGATGACCAGATCGGTGATGCGTCCGATCACCACCGCCGAAGCGACGATGGCCGAGACGAAGACGGCCGCGCCGGTTACGGCGAGGGCAAACGCCCACGGGTGCCAGGTGATGAAACGGCCGACCAGGCGAAACCCGCCCAAGAGCACCTCGCCGAGGCTGACCGACTCGGGTGCTGCGGGCGCGTCGCGCTCCGTCTCGGTGGTGGTCATGACGGGAATGGTAGAGAGCAATCAGCTACCAGCCACCAGCTACCAGCTGCCAGCTGCCAGCTACGCTGCCCGCATGATCATTGCACTCGCCGAGGCCACGCATACCGACTACCAGGAGACGCTGCTCGTCGCCGCCCTTGTGGTGGCCGGTGTCGCCCTGCTCATCGGCTTCGTCACCACGCTGATCATCACCCCGTCCGGCGACCACTGAGCCGGCGGCAAAAGCCCCTAGCCAGCGCGGGCTCGATCGACCATCCTTTCGCCGTGGAGGTGTCATGGAGAAGGACATAAAGATCGAAGTGCACATCGAGGAGGACGAAACCACGACCACGGTCCACACCGTGCTCGATCTGATGGGCGACCACTTCGAGGCAAAAGGGCGGGCGAAGCGCAACCCGATCGATCACCCGATGCCGGTGATCGGTGAGGAGCTCGCTCTGGCCCGTGCGCTCAACGGCCTCCAGGCCAAGGTCATGGAGTCGGCCCAGGCGAAGATCGGTGATTATCTGAGCGAGTAGCTCAGCGCCAGAACGGCATCACCGGAGCGTCCACCAGGCTGGAGAGGAAGTTGAGGTTGGCGGCGCTCGCGCTCTCCGGATCGATCAGGAACACTCCATAGTCGGGCGGCGTCTCGGCGGCGTTGCGAGCGGCTTCTCGTAGCCAACCGTCACCGGTCGGGAAGTACAGGGTGTAGCGCGAACCCCTCGATCCGAGCCCCTCGAATGCGGGGATGCCGAGCTCACCCTCGGGCTCGACGAAGCCCAAGATCGTCGTCGAGACCCGCTTGCTCAACGCCTCGAAGGCCGCCCGTTCCGAATCCGAGAGCTCGTCGAGGTCGCCGAGGAACACGATCGAGAAGGGAGCCCGCGCCGGCTCTTCTTCGGGCGGCGCGGTCTCCACGACGACCGAGCCGATTCCGTCGTCGTATACGGTTTCGGCTTCGCCGATGGCGGTGGTCGCCTCGACCACCGCGGTGCCCGGTGTGATCTCTTCGGCCACGACGCGCTCCAGGTAGGGACGGTTCCGCACCGGGCTGCTTCCCAGCCGGTCGAGCACCTCGTTGACCCAGAGGTCGCCGACGACCTCGACGCGTGCCGGCTGCAGCGAACTGAGGGCATCCGCCGTCGCCTCAGGCATGGTGTCCCACTCGCTGAGCAGCAGCGGCCCGCTGAGCTCGAGCGGCGCGTAGCCACCGTTGCGCATCTGCAGGTAATCGTCGAACGACACCAGCGTTGCGGTGGGGGCGCCCTCGGGGTAGGCGAGGGTGGACAGCTCGGCGGTGGTTGCCGCCGGATCGGAGTCGCCGACGAGGCGCAGGCGGATGTGAGTGGCCGCCTTCAGCGAGCGGTACGGGTCGACGGGCAGCCCGGATGGCATCCGCAGCTCGAAGTGGACGTGAGGCTGCGTGTGCTCGGCGTTTCCGGAGTCACCCACCCATCCGATCAGAGTCCCCGCCTTGACCTCGGAGCCGGCCTCCAACCCGGGTGGAAGGCAGGTGTACCTGCGGTCGTCGTAGCCGGGTGTGTCGTTGTTGAGGTGGACGTAGCGGGTGTACCAGCCGTCCTCGCCGGTGACCTGGACGTTGCACCACTCGCCGTCGTCCCTGATCTCGGTGACGACACCGTCGTGGGCGGCCACGACGGGCACGCCCTTCCAGTAGTAGGTGAGGATGTCGTTGCCGTGATGCTCCCGCGTGCAGTTGTCCCGGCAGGAGCCGAATCCGTTGATCGTCCTGGTCGCTCCCACGATGGGGAAGATCAGCTCACGGACCACGTTGACCCGGCGCACCGGCTTGAAGGTGCGGTCGCCCTCTGCTCCCTGGGCGGCGGGAGCCAGGGATATGGCGAGGGCGGCGACGACGAGGAGGGGAAGTAGACGGCGCATACGGGGAGTAGTCATCGACAGCGAGGCCTTGGGACTGAAGGAATAGCGGTCCGAGCGAGCGGCCGGCGGTCACCGCGAGCGGCGTTTCAGCTCTTCTTCGAGGGCCTCGGTGGTGAAGCGCATCAGCTCCGGGCCCCATGGAGCAGCGGCGATCGGCGCCGCCGCCTGTTCGGCGAGCAGCTCCTCCACCGGGTCGCGCAAGGTGCGTGCCCAGGCCCGCCCCCGGGCCGTCGCCCGCTGGGACAGCGTTGCATCGGCGTTGACCGTGTACACGTGGGCCTCGATGGCCGGGTTGGCCCGGCTTCCCTTCTCCCCGTACACGAGGACGACCGCCCCGGCCGGGACGTCTTGAATGCCGCCGGTGGCGATGAACTCGCCGTCGAACGCCCATCCCGTGGCGAGGGAATCGTCGACGCCGGTGACGACCTTGGCCCAGTTCTTGCGCCGCTCGTCCCCGACCAGCGGGATCTCGACGGCGACGGTGACTGGCTCCTCCATGGAAAGGAGCGTACCGCCGCGACGATGTGGCCACTCTGTGTGGTCGCAACGTAGTCATCGACCGGCCAGGCGAACCTTCAACTATGCCTGGAGATTCGGGAGAACTAGTCACCGATAGTGCGCCCGCCTTAATTCACCGATGACCACTCAACGTGACCTCGTGGTCGTCCGATAAGGCCAACGCACATCCAATTCGTGAAGGAGACCATCCTGCAACGACGAGCGTCAGCAATGGCGATCACGAGCCGCACCGTCGCCATCCTGCTGGCATTGGCAATGGTGTCCGTCCTCACCATCGCGGGGACTCGCGCCGCATTCACGGCCAGCACCGACAACACCGGCAACGATGTCGCCACCGCACAGATCCTCCTGTACGACGACGACTCGAGCACGGTCATGTTCAACGTCGCCGACATGTGGCCCGGCGATCAGGTGGACCACTGCATCGAGGTCTCGTACGAGGGCCCGAGCGGGCGCGCCACCAACGGCGTGAACTTCTACATCCCGTCTTCGTGGACCGACTCCAACGCCCTGGCCGACGATCTCCTGATCACGGTCGAGGAAGGGAGCGCAGGCTCGTTCAGCCCGGCGGGCACGGTCACCGATCCGAGCGCGTACCCGGAGTGCACCGGGTTCACGTCGACTGCGACCATTGCCACCGACGTGGCACTTTCGTCGTTCGGCACCGACTACGGCACCGGTGTCGGCACGTGGACGCCGACAGGGTCTGGCATCGGCACTCCCGTGACCCAGGCCTACCGGATCACGATCGAACTCGACGCGACGACCGACCAGGACAACGAGACGGTGACCGGCATTCCGATGACCTGGGAAGTCCAGGCAGGTAGCTAAACCGTATAGAGGATGTCGCCGATCGACATCCGAAGACGAAGCAGGCGGGGAGTGCACCACTCCCCGCCTGCGTAGTCATGTTCGATGGGAAGAACGATGCTGACGAGAGAGCGAACACGAGTCGACTCCCCACCGGAGCTCGCCGGCTCTCGCGAGGTCCGATTCTGGATCGGCGTCTTCGGCGTCTTCGTCACCACGTTGACGGTGACGCTGGCCGGGCTCACCTTCATCCTGAGTGCGATCCTCGGCTACCGGCCGGT
>CAYQZO010000026.1:0-1040 GCA_964421925.1 uncultured Acidimicrobiaceae bacterium | reverse complement strand
GTCGTCATCTCGGGGTCGATGGAACCGGGGATCTCGTTCGGCGACGTCGTGCTCTACGACAGCCACGGCACCGAGGGCATCACTGAGGGCACGGTCATCGTCTCCACCGACCCGACGACGCAAGCGGACACGAAAATCCACAGGGTGGTGGCCGTCGACGAGGACACCGGGTGGCTCCAAACCAAGGGTGACGCCAACAGGGATGCCGACTCCACATGGGTGACCGATGACTCGATCGTGGGCGTCGCCAAGGTCCTGATCCCCTTCGCGGGTCTCCCCGCGGCGCTGATGCAAACCGGCCGGGTCGTCCTGGCGGTGCTGCTGATCGCGTTCGTCGTGCTGTGTGCCTGGCTGGGACGTATGGGCTGGTACGACCGGTTCGACCCCTGGATCACGCCGGCTCGTGGAGGGCCGGCCCCGTGAAGAAGGCACTGGGCCTCGCCGCCGCGGTCGTCGCTCTTGGACTGCTCGCGGGCGCGCTCCCGACCGGGGGGGCCACGATCCTGGCCACGACCGACAACGCGGGGGATGCCATCGCCACCGCCGCCGACTTCAACACCAATCCTTCGTTTCGGGTCACCACCTATGAAATCACCGGCTCTGCCTTCAGCGGCACGACGTACACGCTGACGCTGAACCAGAACCTGGTCGCCGACTACTTCGTGCTCCTGCGCGGGGCGGCGGGCGACTACACGAGCAGCACCGACCGCGCCCCCGACGCCGACTACGCCCGCATCGACCTGGACCCGTTCGGCAACTTCACCGCCGGGAGCTCGTCGGCGAACCAGCTGCGGCTCCGTCGCGGCGCATCCACCGGGAACTGGACCGGTCAGGTCACCGTGGTGGAGTGCCTCAACGATTGTGGCGCCTCCGGGTTCACCCTGGTCAGGGTCAACGAGGTCACCATGACCTCGGGCTCGACGTCGGCGACCATCAACTCGGGCGGCTCGTGGGGTGGCGGCATCGGCCAGATCGGCGCCTACGGTGGCTCCTACGGCGGTGGGATGGAGACCACGTCGAGCACCGTTGCAGATCACAAG
>CAYQZO010000025.1:0-12186 GCA_964421925.1 uncultured Acidimicrobiaceae bacterium | reverse complement strand
TTCGATGTGGTCCATGGCGTCCTGGAAGCGGGAGGGTATGTGGAGGCCGCGGTCGGCGACCAGCTTCGGCTTGCCCACGACGACCTCGGTGCCGTCGACGGTGCCCACCACCCCGAGGCCGCGCAGGGCGGCGAAGTCGTCGGGTGTGGTGAGCGTGACGTCACGTTCCTCGGCGCCGAGGGCGACCGCCTTGCCGATTGGGTGCTCGGATGCCGCTTCGACGGATCCGACGAGCCGGAGGAACCGCTCCTCGGGTTCGGAGGTATCGAGGTCGGACAGGGTCATCGCACCTCTGGTCAGCGTTCCCGTCTTGTCGAAGACCATGATGTCGACGCCCTTGGCCCGCTCGAAGACCTCGGCATTCTTGAAGAGCACGCCGAGCTCGGCACCCCGACCCGAGCCGACCATGATCGCCGTCGGCGTCGCCAGGCCGAGGGCACACGGGCAGGCGATGATCAGCACCGCAACCGCGGAGCGCAACGACTCGGCGATGTCGCCGGTGGCGAGCAGCCACGCCGCCAGGGTCACCGCCGCGACCAGGATCACCGCCGGGACGAAGATGGCGCTCACCCGGTCGGCGAGGCGCTGCACCTCGGCCTTGGATGTCTGGGCCTCTTCGACGAGGTGGACGATCTGGGCGAGCGCGGTCTCCGCGCCGAGCTTGGTGATCTCGACCTCGATGCGCCCGTGCTGGTTGAGCGTTGCCCCGAAGACCGGGTCGCCGACCGCCTTGTCCACGGGCTTGGACTCACCGGTGAGCATCGACTCGTCGATCGAGGTACGTCCGGCGACGATGATGCCGTCCGAGGGGATCTTCTCCCCGGGGAGGACCAGGGCGACGTCGCCGATGAGGAGGTCCTCGATGGGGATCATCGTCGCCTCCCCGTCGCGGATCACCCTGGCGTCCTTGGCGCCGAGCTCGAGGAGCTTGGTGATCGCCTGGGACGCCCGGCCCTTGGCCCTGGCCTCGAAGTAGCGGCCGAGCAAGATCAGCGTGGTGATCATCGCCGCGGTCTCGAAGTAGACCGGGTAGTCGGCGAACAGCGCCCAGGCCGAATAGACCCAGGCGGTGAGGGTGCCCACCGAGATCAGGGTGTCCATGGCGAGCTGGCGCGAGGTGATCTGCTTCCAGGCGGCCCTGTGGAACTGGAGCCCGAACCCGAAGACGACGATCGTGGTGAGGATCGCCTGGATCCACAGCGACCAGGCGTCGTCGGGGCCGAACATCGAAAGGGCCATCACCGGAGCGCTGAGCACGGCGGCGCCGATCACGTTGCGCTTCTGGTAGGCGACCTCTGCGGCGTAGCGCTGGTCGATGGGAACCCGCTCCTCGCCCTCGGCGATCGGAGTGATCTCGTAGCCGATCTTGTCGATGGCGGCCTGCAGGCCTGCGATGTCGACCACACCCGGATCGATGGTCGCCCTGGCCTCCTGGCCGGCGAAGTTGACCACGGCCGACTCGACGCCCTCCTGGCGGCCCAGGACGCGTTCGATCCTGACCGCGCACGAGGCGCAGGTCATGCCTTCGACGTCGAAGCGGATGGTGTCGGTGTCGGCCATGGGCTACTGGGCGGGCACCTCGTAGCCGACCTCTTCGATGGCGTTGACGATGGCGGTGAAGGTCTCGTCGGAGCCGTCGAAGTCGAGGTCGACGGTGGCGGCGTCGATGTCGACCTCGGCGCGGTCCACGCCCTCGAGTGCGTTCACGGCACCTTCGATCGACATCTTGCAGTGGCCGCAGTGGATCTCGGGTACGGACAGGGTTCGGTTGGTCATTTCTTGGCTCCTTGTGGCCCGGTGACGCTCGGTGTGTAGCGGAGGGTCTCCATCAACTCGTCGACGATCTCCTCCGAGCGCCCCTCCTCGACGGCGTGCAGCACGCAGGTCTCGACGTGGTTCTGCATGAGCACCCGGTTCACCTTCTCCAGCGAACCTTGCAGTGCGGATACTTGTTTCATGATGTCCGGGCAGTAGCGCTCGTCCTCCACCATGGCGATCACCCCGTCGAGGTGGCCGCGCACGGTCTTGAGCCGGTTCATCGCCGATTGCTTGTGCTCCGGCTTCATGTCCTGGGCGTGCCGATGCTCTTCGTGCATGCCCCCAGTATAGCAGACCCCACCCGGGGAGGGGTGGGGTATCTTCGCGAACCCTGGGTTCCAGGGCTGGTATGTGCAGCTGTCGGCCCGCAGAACGGGGGGCCGCCGCGTTCTCGGGGCCCGGGGCGTCATATACCAGTCTACGAACCCTGGGTTCGCAGGCTTCCCTACTTGAGGAGGAGGTCGCCGATGCGGCGGGAGGTGATGACGGCGCCGATGGCGCCCATGATGAGCAGGAAGGCGACGTTGATCAGCATCGTCCAGTCCAGGATCCCCAGGGTGAGGCCGCGCACCAGGCGCACCCCGTGGAAGAGCGGGGAGAACCAGGTCACCACCTGGATGAACGGCGGATACACGTCGAGGGGGTAGAAGGTGGCCGAGAACAGGAAGAGGGGCAGGGTGACCAGCGTGATCAGGTCGAGGTCCTGCCAGGTGCGCATGTAGGTGGCGGCTGCGGTCCCCGCCGAGGCGAAGGCAAAGCCGATGAGCAGGGCGGCGGGGAGGGCGAGCACGCCCCACCACGACTCGATCAGGCCCATGACCGCCATCACGATGATGAAGGCGAGGGAGTAGGCGCCGCCCCGGGTGAGCGACCAGGCGACCTCACCGGAGGCGACGTCCACCGGCTGCATAGGCGTGGTCAGGATCCCGTCGTAGATCTTGCCGTACTTGAGCTTGAAGAACATGTTCGTGCCCTCGAACACGGCGCCGTTCATGGCCGACGCCGCCAGCATGGCGGGGGCGACGAAGGCGGTGTAGGGCACGGAGAGCCCGCCCGGCAGCGCAACGTCGCCGACCAGCTCGCCCACGCCCACTCCCACCGCAAACAGGTAGAAGATGGGCTCGAAGAACCCGGAGGCGAGCACCGGCCAGAACGACCGGGTGGTGAGCACCCCGCGCTCCAGCATGTACTTGCCGCGCCACCGCACCGGTACGGGCTGGGCGACGCGGGTGACCAGGGTCTCGCTCGTGCTCATGGCAGCAACTGCACCCGGAACGGGCGGACCGCGAGCAGGGCGCCACCCACGCTCAGCGCCACCAGGTAGGCGACGCTGATCCACGGGTCGACCGCCGGGGTGATCCCGAGCATGACGGCCCGGCACAGCTCGACGCCGTGGAAGAGCGGAGTGATGTAGGCCAGCGGCTGGATGAACCCGGGGAGCTGGGTGACGGGGAAGAAGGCACCGGAGAAGAGGAACATGGGGATGACCACGAAGCGGAAGTACATGGGGAGCGCGATGTCGGCATCGGTGCGCACCGTGTACGCGGTGGTGAGGCCGCCCATCGACAAACCGACCAACAGCGCCGGGATGGTGGCGGCGAGGGATTCCCACAGCGGCGCCACCCGGAACAGCACCGCCACGATGGCGAATGCCACCGAGACCATCAGCACCCGCAGTCCGACCCAGAGCATGTGCCCGCCGACGAGGGAGCCGATGCCGATCGGCGTTGCCAGCTTGGCGTGGTAGGTCTTGGCCCACTTGATGCCGGCACGCACCTTCCAGGCGCCCTCGCCGGCGCCGGACTGCATGGCGGTGGCGGCGAGGAGGCCCGGGGCGAGGTAGTTGAGGTAGCTCATGCCCTCCACGCCGCCGGGGAGGTTGGCGTCCACCAGCGACCCGAGCCCGACCCCCATCGCCAGCAGGTACAGGATGGGGCTGAGGAACGAGGAGAAGATCGACCCCCGCCACACCCGCCGGTACACCCGGGCCTCGGACTCGACGACGCGCAGGGAGAGCGGGATGGCCATCAGTCCGCGAGCGTCCGCCCGGTGAGCCTGAGGAAGACGTCCTCGAGCGTCGATCGCCGTTCCAGGATGGTCTCCGGCTCCAGGGCCTCGGCGTGCACCTTGTCCACGGTTGCGTCGGCGTCGTCGGTGTAGAGCAGGGCGCGGTCGGCGAGGACCTCCACCCGCGGCGCCAGACCCTCCAGGCGGGGCGCCACCTCGTCGAGGACCCCGACCGGGAAGCGCAGCTCCACCACCTCGGGTCGGCTGTGCTCCCGGATGAGCGCCAACGGCGACCCCTCGGCGACGATCTTGCCCTTGTCCATGATCACCAGCCGGTCGCACAGCTGCTCGGCCTCGTCCATGTAGTGCGTGGTGATGATGAGGGTGACCCCACGCTGTTTGAGCCGGTAGAGCCGGTCCCACAGCACGTGGCGGGCCTGGGGATCGAGGCCGGTGGTGGGCTCGTCGAGGATGAGCAGCTCGGGCTCGTTGATGAGCCCTCTGGCGATGGTGAGGCGCCGCTTCATCCCGCCCGAGAGCGACTCCACCTTGGCGTCCGCCTTCTCGGTGAGCTGGGCGAACGCGAGCAGCTCGTCGATGCGCTCCTCGATCACCGGACGGGACAGCCCGAAGTACCTCCCGTACATGAGGAGGTTCTCCCGGACGGTGAGCTCCTGGTCGAGGTTGTCCTCCTGTGGCACCACCCCGAGGCGGGCTCGAAGCTCGGGACCGTCCGACTCGGGGTCGAGCCCGAGCACGGAGAGGTCGCCGGCGGTGATCGGGCTCGTTGCACCGATCATGCGCATGGCGCTCGTCTTGCCCGCCCCGTTGGGTCCGAGGAATCCGAAGGACTCGCCGGGCTCGACGGAGAAGTCGATGCCGTCGACGGCGACCGTGTCCCCGAAGTGCTTGGTCAGGCCGGTGGCTTCGATGAGTGGAACGGACATAGCCGGCGCAGAGTAGTGAGCTGCGAGCTACGAGCTGCGAGTCCTAGCCTCAGCGACATGGAGATCTTCGCCAACATCGTCGACGCCGTGGGCAATACGCCGATGGTGCGCCTCGGCCATCTCCACCCACCGGGCAACCTGCTCGCCAAGCTCGAGTTCCTCAACCCGGGGGGCTCCTCCAAGGACCGGATCGCCCTGGCCATGATCGAGCGGGCGGAGCGCAACGGCTGGCTGCAGCCGGGTGGGACCATCGTCGAACCGACGTCCGGGAACACCGGCGTCGCCCTGGCCATGGCGGCCGCGCTGCGCGGCTACAAGCTGATCGCGGTGATGGCGGACAAGCAGTCCAAGGACAAACAGGACCTGCTCCGTGCCTACGGCGCCGAGGTCGTGGTCTGCCCTACCGACGTCCCTCCCGACGACCCGCGTTCGTACTACTCGGTGGCCGACCGCATCACCGCGGAAACCCCCGGGGCCTACCGGCCCGACCAGTATTCCAACCCGGCCAATCCGCAGGCCCAGTACGAGACCTGTGGGGCGGAGATCTGGCACCAGACCGATGGCCGGATCGGCGTCTTCGTGTGCGGGATCGGCACGGGTGGCACCATCTCCGGGGCGGGGCGCTACCTCAAGGAGCAGAACCCGGAGGTTCGCGTCGTCGGGGTCGACCCGGTGGGCTCCATCTACACCGCCGACTCCGACGAGGACGTGACCATCTACCTGACCGAGGGCGTGGGCGAGGACTTCTGGCCGGAGACCTTCGACCCCGCCATCGTCGACGCCTACGAGGTGGTGAGTGACGCCGCCGCCTTCGCCATGACCCGGCGCCTCGCCGCCGAGGAAGGCATGCTGGTGGGCGGATCGAGCGGGATGGCGGTCGTTGGTGCGGTGCGCGTCGCCGAGCAGCACCCCGACGATCTGGTGGTCGTCCTGCTCCCGGATTCGGGCCGCAACTACCTGTCCAAGGTGTTCAACGACGACTGGATGCGAGAGCAGGGCTTCATCGAGTAGGCCCCGCGTGCTACCACGCGGCGAAGAACGACCGGCCGATCTCGTCGTGGCCGACATCGGCGCCCGTGTAGGCGTCGACGCGGGCAAACCCGGCGTCGGCGAGCGCTTCCCTGACCTCGCGTTCCGAGTACGCCCTCTGGGCCAGCGTGAGATCGTCGCGCTCCCATCCGCCGTCCCTTCGCGTCACCAGGGTGAACGCAAACGACCCGATGCCCTCGCCCTCGTCGAAGCCGGAGCGGACCACGATCACCTCGTCATCGTCCACGATTCCGAACGAGCCCCGCCACCGGGCCCGGTAGCCCTCCTCCATGTTGAGGTCGAAGACGAACCTGCCGCCGTCGGCGAGGGCATCGCGGACGTGGCGAAACGCCTCGGTCAGCTCCTCGATCGACATGATGTGGTTGAGGCTGTCGAAGGTGGACACCGCGGCGTCGGCGGGCTCGGGGAGGGTGAAGGACCGGGCGTCGGCGACCATGAACACCGCATCCGGCGCGTTCTTCGCCGCCAGGTCGATCATGGCCCGCGACCCGTCGATGCCGATCACGCGGAAGCCGCGCTCGGTGAGCGCTGCCGCGAGCTGGCCGGTGCCGCAGCACACGTCGAGGACCGTCGATGCCGGCGCCAGGTCGTCGAGAACCAGCTGGTCGAGCACGGGCAGGACGGCGGTGGCGAAGCCACCCCAGTGCCGGTTGTAGGCAGCAGCGAACCGGTCGTACTCGGCGTAGGTGTCCACTAGGCGAGTTGGAGCGCGGCCGACAGATCTTCGATGAGGTCATCCGGGTCCTCGAGGCCGGTGGAGAGGCGGATCAACCCGTCGGTGATGCCCACCCGGGCTCGCTCCTCCTCGCCGATGTCGGCGTGGGTCATCGTGACCGGGTGGGTGACGAGCGACTCCACCGATCCCAGGTTCTCGGCGAGCGCCCACAGCTCGAGTCCGTCCATGACCCGCTTGGCCGGCTCGAGCCCGCCCTCGACCTCGAACCAGATCATGGCCCCGAACCCGGACGCCTGGCGCTTCGCCAGGTCGTGCTGGGGGAACGACTCGAGGCCCGGATAGGCCACGGTGGACACCGTGGGGTGGGCCTCCAGGAAGGTCGCCACCTTGTGGGCGTTGTCGGACTGGCGGTCCATGCGTTCGGAGAGGGTTTTCGAGCCTTGCAAGGTGAGCCACGCCACCTGGTGGGACATGATGGTGCCGGTGGCGTTCTGCACGTACGCCACCTGCTCGTGCAGCTCCGGCGTCGCCGACACCACCGACCCGCCCACGGTGGCGTTGTGGCCGTCCAGGTACTTGGTCGTGGAGTGCACCACCAGATCGGCGCCGAGGTCGAGTGGTCGCTGGTAGTACGGGGTGAGAAAGGTGTTGTCCACGGCGTGGGGCACGCCGGCCTCCCTGGCGATCTCGGACACCGCGGCGATATCGGTGTACTTCAGGGTCGGGTTGGCCGGGGTCTCGGTGAGGATCAGCCGGGTAGTGGGCCCGATGGCGTCGGCGACCGCCTGCGGATCGGCGGTGTCGACGAAGGAGAACTCGACGCCGAACCGGGCATAGATGGTGACCGCCAGGCGGTAGGTGCCGCCGTAGATCACGTCGGACACCACCGCGTGATCGCCGGCGTTCAGGAAGGCGAGGAACACGGCGTTGATCGCCGCCATCCCGGTGGCGAAGGCGGCGCCCCCCGCACCCTCCTCGAGGGCGTTGATCTTCTCCTCCCAGGCCCGCACAGTCGGATTCCCCGACCGGGAGTACGAGTACCCGGTGGCGAGGTAGTCATCCACCGAGGGCTGCACGAACGTGGTCGACTGGTGGATGGGGGTGAGGATGGCGCCGGTGGTCGGGTCGGGTGTCACACCGGCATGGATCTGCTTGGTGCGGAAGCGCATCCTCCCAAGATACCGGTGGCGGGGAGGATGCCGGATCCCGGCCTACGCCGGATACGGGTCGCCGGCCACGAACGCGGCGATCACCGCGGCAGCAGCCTCGGTCGGGATCACGTAGGAGCGACCGTCGCTCCCCGCGTGTGACTTGACGGGCAGGGTGACTCGCTCGACGTCACCGGAGCGGAGGCCGAGCGCGGCACGTCCCAGATCGGCCATGAGCCCGAGACCGAGCCCTTCGTCCGCCTTGATGTTCTCGGCGAGGGTGGGCAGGAAGCCGGGCAGGTTGAATGCGCTGCTCGGAGACGTCATCTGGTCGAACAGGGCGACCATGATCTCCTGCTGGCGCCCGGTCCTGGCGATGTCACCGGTGCTCCCCGGTTGCCACTTCCCGTCCTTGTAGATCTCCATGTGCCGGGACCGGGCGTAGGCGACGGCGCGTTCTCCGTCCAACTTGTGTGTTCCCGCATCGACGTCGAGGCCCGACTGCCGATCTCGAGATGGATACGGGAAGTCGACGGTGACCCCGCCGAGGGAGTCGACGATGCTGCCGAACCCGGCGAAGTCGATCTCCACGTAGTGGTGGATCGGGATCCCGGTCTCCTGCTGGATGGTGCGGACCAGCAGGTCGGGCCCGCCGAACACGAACGAGGCGTTGACCCGGTTCGTGCCGTGGCCGTCGATGTCGACCATGAGATCGCGGGGAATGCTGAGGAGCTGGATGCGCTCTCCGGGGATCATGTGGGCGAGCATGATCACGTCCGGGCGCCGGCCGGCGAGGGTCCCGAAGTGGTTGTCCCAGTCGTCGGGCACGTTGGAGCGGTCATCGGTGGCGATCACCAGGAAGTTGACCGGAGCCGGCGCCTCGTTGGGGGCGGGCGGGACGGTCGTGGCCAGGCTCACCAGTTCCGCCGAATCGATGCGTTCGATTCGCCCCAGGGTCATGTTCAGGTAGCCGATGGTGCCGAAGACGGCGAGGACGGCGAAAACGAGCGTCACCAGCAGCGCTCTGCGCAGGAAGCGACCCCGACGCCTCTTCTGTGGCGGCTGCGGCTGGGGCCGAGTCGGTGGTGGAGGCGTTTGCGGGATCGTCGGGAAGGTATCCGTGACGTGACCCATGATCGGAGCAGATGCTAGGGACAGCGTATGGGTAGATGCCGGATCCGCCCGGGGCTGGTAGCTGGTGGCCGCAAGCTGGTAGCTGGCAAGCTGGTAGCTTGTCTCCTATGGATCTCAGCATCGAATACTGCGCGACTTGAGGCTACAAAGACCGTGCCGTGAGCATGGTTAACCAACTGCTCGATGAGTTCGAGTTCGAGCTCGAGCGCATCACTCTCATCCCGTCCACCGGCGGCGTCTACGAGGTGATGGCCGGGGATGACCTCGTGTACTCCAAAAAGGCGACCGGACGCCATGCCGAGTACGAGGAGGTGGCGGCCCCGATCAGGGAACGAGTGGGGGACGACGGTCAGCCCACCGTCAACCTGCTGGGCTGACCGGCTCAGGCCGAGGCAGCCTCCTCGATCCAGAGCGGTTTCGTTGGGTCGACGACGACCTCCTCACCGTCGATCACTGTCGCCAGCACGGTTGCTGTCCTGAGCTCGTCCGGCGTCACCTCGACCGGGTTGCGGTCGAGGACCACGAAATCGGCGGGCGCTCCCTCGGCGAGGGGTTCCTGCTCCTCGAGCGCTGCGGCCGAGCCGCTGGTGAACAGGGCAAGCGCTGCGGCCGCATCGAGTCGCTCGTCGGGGACGATCCCTGAGCGGTCCCGGGCGAGCGCCATGCCGGCAAGCGGATCGGGCGATTCCACCGGGCTGTCCGATCCGCCGGCAAGGCGCGCTCCCGCCGCGGCGAGCGAGCCGAAGGCGTAGGTCGTGGCCAGGCGCTCGGCGCCCATCCGGTCGGCCAGCCACGAGACCTCGGAACCGATGAACGCGGGCTGCACCGACGCAATCACACCGAGGCGACCGATCCGATCGATGTCGGCCGGGGTGAGCACCGATGCATGCTCCAACCGGAGTCGTGCCGCCGCGACACCCCGTTCGATGAGCGCCTGGAAGCGGTCGAGCACGACGGTGTTCGCCCGGTCTCCGATGGCGTGAACCGCCACCATTCCGCCCCGGTCCAGGGCGGCGTCGATCAGGACGTCATCGATGGCGCGCAAACGAAGGGTGCCGGACTCGCTGGGAGCATCGGAGAACGGCTCGTGCATGGCGGCGGTGTGACCGCCGAAGCTGCCGTCGGAGAACAGCTTGAGACCCGCCCACCGCAGCCGGGGGCCGGCGCGATCGAGGCGATCCTTCGCATCGGCGAGGTCGGACGGGTCGTTGGCGATGACGAAGCCGTGGACCTTGAGGGGGAGGTCGTCGGCGACGGCGGCCATCGCATCGACCTCGTCACCGAGGCTCGCCCACGGGCCGTCCCCCAAACCGAGCATGGCCCCGATCGAGGTGAGGCCGCGACCGGCCAGGCGGGTCATGGCATCGATCAGGTCGGCCGAGCTTGGCCGCACTGCGGCGCGCAGCCGGGTCGACACCAGCCCGATGGCGGTCTCTCTGAGCACACCGGTCGGTGTGCCGCTCTCGTCGCGGTCGATGATCCCGCCCTCAGGGTCGGGGGTGGCGATGTCGATGCCGGCGAGGGCGAGCGCCGGGGTGTTGGCGATGGCGACGTGGCCGCAGTAGCGGTGGACCATGGCCGGGCGGGATCCGGCGACGGGATCGAGATCAAGGCGAGTGGGAAGCCGCCGCTCAGTGACGACGGCATCGTCGAACCGGGTTGCGATGAGCGGTGCGCCCTCCGGGAGCCCTGCCGCTGCTTCGGCGAGCACCGCCCGCAGCTGGTCCATGTCGGCCACGTGGCTCACGGTCGTCCCGATGAGCGCTGCTGCGTAGTGCACCGGGTGGAGGTGGGCGTCGCGGAGCCCGGGAACGATCACGCCGCCTCCGAGGTCGTGTCGATCCGAGGCCGAACCGGCGAGGTCGGAGTGCGAGCCGACGGCGAGCACCTTGCCATCCTCGACGAGGATGGCGTCCCCCCGCTTGCCGGTCGCGGTCTGCACCGCGGCAGCCGTGAAGAGAACGCTCATCGCAACCGTGCCGGAAGGGTCAGCTGGATGCGAGCGGCGAGCGCATCGTGGAGTATCCCGTTGGATGCGAGGACCGTCGGGGTGCCCGGCACCGAAGGTCGACCGGCGACATCGGTCACCCGGCCTCCGGCCTCGCGCACGAGGATGATGCCTGCTGCCTGGTCCCAGGGGGCCACACCGAGCTCCCAGTAGCCGTCGTACCGGCCAACCGCCACCCAGGCCAGGTCGAGGGCCGCCGACCCGAAGCGGCGGATCCCGTTGACGACCTCCAGCACCGAGCCGAGGACGGTGGCGTACTCCTCTGCGTAGTCGCCGTGGTCGTAGGGAAAGCCGGTGGCGACGATGGCTCGATCGAGCCGGTCGGTCGATGACACCGCGACCGGCCCGCCGTTGACGGTGGTCCCCGCACCCCGTTCGGCGGCGAAACATTCGTCGCGAAGCGGGTCGTAGACCACTCCGGCGAGGGGTTCGCCATCCGCCCACAGGGCGACGCTGACGGACACCTGGGGGATGCCGTGGACGAAGTTCACGGTGCCATCGAGCGGGTCGATCAGCCAGCTGCGTCCGACCCCCATCGAGCCGCCGGCCTCTTCGGCGACGATGACGTCGTCGGGCCGTTCCCGGGCAACGATGGCGGTGACCGCCGCCTCCGAGGCGTGGTCGATCTCGGTGACCGGGTCGAAGCGCCGTTTGAAGTCTGCGGCGTAGGCGGACCCGAAGCCCTGTGCAACGATGTCGCCTCCGGCACGGGCGGCGGCAACGGCAACCTCGAGATCATCCATGGCAATGAGGGTAGGTCGCAGCTCATAGCTCATAGCTCAACGCCTCGGCGCCTCGGCTTTAGCCGAGGCGATTCCCGAGGCGCCTCGTTAGCCTCAAGCCACCCATGGCCCCCTACCTCGCCGTCCTCGCCAGCGCGCTCCTGATGTGGGCGGCCTTCCCACCCCTCGACATCGGTCCGCTCGCCTTCGTCGCCCTGGTCCCGTTCTTCTGGGCGATTCGTCGCATCGAGCGGGGCACCGAGGCGATCGCCCTCGGCTTCCTGTGGGGCGTGGCCTTCTTCGGGATCCTGCTCTACTGGATCTCGGTTCTCGGCTTCGTCGCCTGGTTCCCGCTCGTCATCGCCCTCGGCGCCTACTTCGCGGTCTATGCGTTCGTGGTGTGGTCGGTGCGCCTGTGGCCGCTGTGGCGCTGGTGGCTCATCGCCATCGGTGCCTGGGTCGGTATCGAGTTGATCCGCTTCTACTTCCCCTTCGGCGGGTTTCCCTGGGGCAACATCGGCTACGCCGCCGCCGGGTTTGCGCCCTTGCTCGGCACCGTTCAGTGGATCGGGCCGGTGGGGTGGAGCGTCCTGGCCATCGCGTTCTCTGCGGGTGCGGCCCTCTTCCTCGAGAATCGGGAGCACAACTGGCGGTTCATCGTCGACCCCGGGGTCGC
>CAYQZO010000024.1:0-12193 GCA_964421925.1 uncultured Acidimicrobiaceae bacterium | reverse complement strand
CGATCTGTTGAGAGAAGCGCAAGTTCGGGTTCGAGGCAATGCAGCCGAGCACTAGCGGCTCGGTCACCACGCGCACCGGCGAGATCGCTGCCGATCGGTCGATCCGGATCGCTTCCTGGCTGTTCCTCGTCAACGGGGTGGCGTGGGGCTTGGGAGCCATCCCATATGCCATCTACATCAGCAACCTCGGAAGACTGCCGATGTTCGGCTCCATCCGGGCGAATTCCGGCCCCGTCAGCGACCAGTTCGGCTGGGAGGCAGTTGTGTGGTTCCTGATACCGATGGGGCTGCTCGCCTGGGTCGAAGCGCTCACCGGTTGCGCTGATGGCGTAAATGAGGTTGGCCATGGAACCCTCCTAATTCGCCCGCACCTATTCAACAAGGACGACGGAATGGCCGGAACTCTGATCAGCCCGTAGCTTCCCTGGAAGCCCGAACGCAGAGCGGCTGACGCCGGCGCTCTCCCAAGGAGCGTTTGGCATCGATGATCGATCCGAGTCGCCGATCGGACGGTCGGGCAGCCCACGGTCGTCGGTAGCCTCATACTCGAGCCCATGGACGGTGCCCTCACCAGACCACCAGAGGTGGCACGGGAGTTGTTTGCTCCCATCGCCCCGACCTACGAGCGATGGGCTCGCCTGCTCAGCCTCGGCCAGGATGCCAGGTGGCGGGCCGTGATGGTCGACGGGCTCCGCCTTCCTCCTGGTTTCCGTGTCCTCGACGTCGCTGCTGGCACTGGCTCGATCACCCGGCTGATGCAGGCACGCGGTCTCGACGTAGTCTCGCTCGATCAAAGCCCCGAGATGGTGCAGATGGCACGAGGACGCGGGGCGGCGGCCGTCCTGGCGACGGCGGAGCGGTTGCCCTTCGCCGACGCCACGTTCGACGCCGTCACCTTCGGCTACCTGCTTCGATATGTCGACGACGTGCCCGGATGTTTGAGGGAGCTGGCCCGGGTGGTCCGTCCCGGTGGAGCGATCGGCATGGTCGAGTTCGGGCGGCCGAGGGGGGTATGGGGTCCCGCGTGGTGGCTGTACACACGGTTGCTGCTGCCCGTCGCCGGAGCGGCGATCCGGTCGGGATGGGGCGAAGTGGGACGCTTTCTGGGGCCGAGTATCGATGCCTTCGCCCGCGCCTACCCACCGGATCGGCTGGCAGCCGAGTGGCGTTCCGCTGGAATGGAGGCGGTGGAGCTGCGGCGAATGTCGCTCGGCGGCGGGCTGGTGATGTGGGGTCGACGCCGATGACCGAGGCGCGATCGGCCTTCTACGCCCGGCCGGGCGGCCCGTTGGGTGACTTCCTCACGCTCCTCCACTGGCCGTACACGCTGTGGCACCTCTCCTACGTGGCTATTGGGGCCGCCGTCGCGTCACGGCTCGACGCGGTTCGACTCGCCGGGACCCTGATCGCCTTCACCTTCGGCCTCGGCATCGGCGCCCACGCGCTCGACGAGCTGCACAGCCGGCCACTCGGTACCGGGCTATCGCCCGGAACGCTACGGGCGTTGGGTTGGGGAGGGCTCGCCGCCGGTGGCGCGTTCGCCATCGCCGCCGCCTTCGTCATCTCACCGGTCGCCCTGGTGTGGGGAGCGGCCGGGGTGCTGCTGGCCGCCGCCTATGCGTTGGAGTGGTCACCCCGCGTGCACTCGATCCTCGGGTTCGGCCTGGCCTGGGGCGCCTTCCCCGTGCTCGTCGGCTACTGGGCACAGGCCGAGTCGTTGGGCATCGCAGTCGCCGTCGTTGCCGCCGCCGCCACTGCACTCAGCATGGCGCAGCGGGGGCTGTCCACACCCGCCCGCCACATCCGGCGGAGGGCGAGCACCGCTTCGGCCCAGATCGGCGACGACAGCTGGGACAAGGCGGCGATGCTCGCCACCTGGGAGCGTCCGCTCCAGCTGCTGGCCGCAGCACACGTGCTGCTCGCCACCGGGCTTCTTCTCACCCACCTCCCGACCTAGAGCAGGAGGACCTGACCCGCAGCCACAGCTTGTACGCTTCGGCCGGTCAGCCTTTCGCCTCGATGATCGCCTTGAGGTTCTCCAGATCCTGGTGGAAGAGCTGGCCGATCCTCCAGCCGAACACCTTCGTGGCCCGGATCGGCCCAATCGGGTACGTAGGAGAAGTCGGCTGCGTAGGCGAAGACCTCGTCGATCGGGCGATCGATGACGGTGTCGACTTCGAGCTTCATCTCGCCTCCAAGAGCGAGGCGCGAACAGGGATGTCTCCGACCATACCGGAAGGCGAACCTGGTAGCCGGGTCGGCGCTGTGTCCTAGGTTTCGGTCTCGATCAGCTGCTTGATCGTTGCCGCGCTTCGCTCGACCAGCGGTCTGAAGGTGTCGATCATGGCGTCGTCGACGCCGGGGAACTTGGCTCCGAGCGTGAGCCGGGTCCCGTCGTTGCCCGGGTACTCCTCGCCGAACCCGGTGATCTCGATCTTGGCGAACAGCTCGAGGTCGTGGCTCTCCGCGCAGTCGACGGTGTCGACCCCTGTTATCTCCTCGCCGGCTTCTTCCATGAAGCACTCGCCGATGTCGAGGGTGTCGACCGGCTCCCCCGCGGTGAGGACGCTGAAGGCAAACCACCCGACCGCCACGGCCGGGACCACCCAGCGAGCCCACCGCCACAGGTTCGCCCACGGCGACTCGGGTTCCTCGGGCGCCTCCGGCTCCGGAAATGCCGGGCCTCGGGTGGGGGTGCGCCGGCGGTCGCCATGTCCGATGGGTAGCCGGTAGCCGGCTCGTCGGCCTCAACCTCAACACCCTCGTCGATCGTCGGCGGTTCGGTCTGGTGCTCGGCATCGGCGCCCCCGCCCGTGGGCACGTCAGCCCCCGGCTGCACCGACTCCCGGGCGCGTCGAATGAGCTCTTCGCTGGAAACTGGTTGGTCGTCGTCGCCGGACATGCATCCCCCACCCCGCCCCATAGGGGACGGCCCCAGGCGCGGCTGCGCCCCGACGCACAACGGCTTTACCCTCCCGGAGACATACGGTGAAGACGGGGGTCCGATGACGACCAGGCGCTCAATCTTCGTGGCGACCCTGGCGACCTTGCTGCTGATGGGCTGCGGGGGAGGCGACGAGCTGTCGATTGCCGACTACATCGACGAGGTGGACGCCATCTTCGCCCGGGGCGTGGAGCGGTACGAGCAGATCGTGGCGACTCCGGAAGGCCAGGTCCTGATCGTTGGCCAGGGGGAGCACCTCGGGTTCAGCGCCGGTGACGCCCAGCTCACCGACTTCACCCCCCAGGATCTGGCGGTGGCGCTGGAGCAGGTGGCGGCGATCCAGGATGAGGCACTGGAGACCGCCGCCGCCATCGATCCCCCCGACCAGATCGCCGATCTGCACGTGCTGTTCTTCCGGGAGCTCCCCATCGCCGAGCTCGCGGCACGGGCGGCGACGGCCGCAGACTGGTACGAGCTCAGCGACAGCCCGGAGATGGCGGCCTACCGCACGGCGCTGGCGAGAGACAACGAGACGTGCGCCGAGTTCCAGGCGACGCTGGACGCCATCGCCGCCCGCGGCGCCTTCGAGGGAACGCCTTGGATACCGGGTGAGCTGACCGAGATCGCCGAATACGCCCTCAGCTGCTCCTCGGCGCCCGAGAACCCGCAGGACGCCTACCGGCCACCCTGATCGGCCGGCCGGTAGCGTAGGGGTTGGCGAGGCGGGACGAACATGGCTGAGCAGGTGGCAGAGGGCATCGTGCGGGTGGCCGGGTCGCGCACGATCCTCTACATCGTCACAGACGGTGACTCGCTGTGCCTGGTGGACGCCGGCTATCCCGGCGATGCGGGTCTCATCACGTCGGCCCTCGAAGGGCTCGGCCGCTCCCTTGCCGATGTGTCGGCGGTGCTCCTCACCCATGCCCATGTCGACCACCTCGGGGTCTCCGAACGGCTCCGCACCGAACACGGCGCCACCGTGCACACCCACATCGAGGAGGCCCCGCACGCTCGCAGGGAGTATGAGGAACGCATCAGCACCGGATACATGCTCAGCCACCTGTGGTGGCCCAAGATGATGTCGTTCGTGCTCAACGCGGTGCGGAGCGGCGCAATCACGGTAGAACCCGTCGGCGAGGTGTCCACCTTCGAGGAGGCGCCATCGGGCCTGGACCTGCCGGGCAGGCCCGTCCCGGTGTTCACCCCGGGGCACACCTCGGGTCACTGCGCCTTCCATCTCCCCGATCGCGGCGTCCTCATCACCGGGGATGCCCTGGTCACCCACGATTCGCTCACCCTGGAGACTGGGCCGCGGCTCAAGCACAGGGCCTTCAACCACGACCAGGAGCAGACGATCCGCTCCCTGGACCGGCTGCGCGATCTCCCCGCCGAGCTCGTCCTTCCTGGGCACGGCGAGCCCTTCCACGGATCGCCCGCCGACGCAGTGGACCAGGCGCTCGCCCGGCTGGACGGATCCCGCTAGCCGGCAACCGTGTCTCACCCTCGGTGTACCTTGCCGGAGGTGCCCATCGCCCGCATCACCGTCACCGCCGTCTCGGATGAAGGGGACGCGGTCATCGTGTGGGGCCGGCCCGAACACGCCGAAGAGGACGACGATCCGGTCGGCTTCGCCTTCTCGACCAAGGGCGAGCACGCCGACGTCGCCCTGGCGGAGCGGGCCAGCCGGCTCGCCGCCAGCGCCGAGGCCGTCATCGACTACACGCCGGTTGCCGACGACTGGAACGTCGCCCACGGGTTGTCCGTGCGGTAGGCACGGACTTCCGACCCTGCCACCGGGCGGAACGGTCCCATATGCTTGAGATATGACGACACGAGCCGAAGGCCAGGGTCGCTTCGCCCAGACCATCGTGTGCATCGAGTGCGGCGGCACCGCCCACCTGCTCACCGGGTTCCCGCCCGACGATCCCCCCCAGCCCGGCGACGTGCTGCCCTACCGCTGCTCGGAGTGCATGGAGCGCTTCGACATGGTGCTCGACGAGGCCGACGAGCCCGAGCCGGACTGGTAGCGACCCGTTCAGGTGCGGCGGCCGGTGCCCACGTCGACCCAGTAGGGCCGGGTGACCCGCTCCCACACCAGCCCGAAGACGAGGGCGATGACGCCGAGAGCAACGAGGAGGATCCGCACCGGGACCACCTCGGCGAGGGCACCGACGGCCAGGGCCGAAATGGAGATGGCCAGCGTGTCCAGGCCGAAGTCGAGGGCGAAGATCCTGCCCCGCACCGAGTCGGGGCTCAGCTCCTGCAACCCGTAGTTGGAGAAGGTGAACTGGGTGCCGCCACCCATGTGGGCGATGCAGACGGCGACGGCGGCGAGGGCGAGCGCCGGCGCCACCCCGACGACGAGGTAGCCGACACCCCACACCGCCATGGCGTAGCCGATCGCCTCCAGGATGCGACGGCTCGACGAGCCGACGAGACGAAAGGCGAGGAGGGGGCCGATGAGGTTGCCCAGGCCGCGGGCGCCGTACAGCAACCCGGTGCCGCCGTCCCCGGCGTCGAAGATGGAGAACGAGATCACGGCGAACAGACCGACGGCGCCGCCCGCGGTCAGGGCGTGCACGGCCTTGGAGGTGAGCAGCGCGGTCACCCGGCGGTGGCCCACCGCATAGCGGAGGGCGTCGCGAGTGGACTCCACGAAGCCGGGGGCTTCGGGGTGCGCCGGTTCCTGCATCCGCACCCCGATGCGGGCGATGAGGGCCGCCGAGACGAGAAACGACACCGCGTTCACCACGAAAGCCGCGTCCCGGGACACCACCGAGGCGAACAGACCGCCCAGGGCGGCGCCGAGGGCGAGCATGGCGCCCCACGCCGAGGACATGAGCACGTTGGCCGCGGCAAGCGACTCCTCGTCGACGACGTTGGGGAGGGCACTCCCCGAAGCCGCATAGAAGAGGGCGGCGCCGGCGCCCTCGAGGGCGACGATCAGCAGCGGAAACCAGACACCGCCGACCGCGGTGGCCGCGAGCAGGCTCAACGCCAGACCGGCGCGGACCACGTCGGACGCCACCAGCAGCTTCTTGCGATCGAACCGGTCGGCGGCGACCCCGATGACCGGCGCCAGCACCACGGCGGGGAGGGCCTGGGCGGTGATCACCGCCGCCGCAGCGAGCGCCGAGCCGGAGGTCTCGTAGACCAGGCCGAGCAAGGGGATGACCAGGAACCAGTCCCCGGCGAAGGAGATCAGCCGGGCGACGTACAGGCGACGGAAATCGGCGTTGTCACGGACGAGCGACCAGTACACGCGAGAGTCGGCCATCCGGCGGACGTTAGTTGTCGGGGCCTGATGCCACGCCCCTCCAACCACCCGCGTGTTGTGTGAACGCCGATCGTGAGGACCCAGGCCTGATCAGCGGTGTGGCAGCGAACGGGTTGTCCTCGTACAGTAGGTCATATCGGAGAGGGTCCTCAGCCAGGTGTCGGCCTGTTCACGTGCTGGGGCTTCAGTCGGCGTCGACATTGGGAGGTCGATCGTGGTGCGCACGGGTTTTCGGAAACTGACCGTACTGGTCG
Source organism: uncultured Acidimicrobiaceae bacterium (assembly GCA_964421925.1). Taxonomy (GTDB): domain Bacteria; phylum Actinomycetota; class Acidimicrobiia; order Spongiisociales; family UBA5794; genus JACZST01. The sequence continues at coordinate 5,718 of CAYQZO010000024.1, read as the reverse complement.
GAGTGTTGGTGCTGTTGTTGCTGGCGCTGGCTCCGGCCGGCGCGGTGACCGAAGGGGGATTGGACGGCGACGGGCATCCTGGGGTCGTATTGCTGTTGATGGAGGTCGACGGGGTCCCGAGGTACCGGTGCAGCGCCACGCTGATTGCACCGACAGTGGTGCTCACTGCAGGCCATTGCACTGGCGAGCCTGGCGAATTCTCGGGGATGCGGATCTTCACCGAGTCTGATGTGGAGAACGGCGACAACAACTACCCGTTCGGGGGAGGCAAGAACAGCATCGAGGCCAAGGCCTGGTATTCCCATCCCGAGTACACCAACAGCGCTTTCTTCCTCCACGACGTTGGAGTGGTGTTGCTGCAGAAGCCTGTCCACCTCGATGAGGACGACTATGGCGTGCTCCCCGACCAGGACTCATTGGACGCCCTGGAAACCGGGCCGGACACGTGGTTCACCGCTGTCGGGTACGGGCTGCAGCGCGTCGCGGGGAATCCGCCACCGAACTCGCAAGGGACACCACCGTTGGAGAGTGACCGGATCCGGATGTACTCGGAGCCGTATCTCCTCCAGATCAACACCGGATTCACGGGTGACTTCTCTCTGTTGCTGTCCAACAACCACTCCACCGGTGGGACCTGCTTCGGGGACTCCGGCGGTCCCAACTATGTCGAGGACAGCAACGTGATCGCCGGCGTGACCTCTTTTGGGCTGAACTACAGCTGCGGCGGGACCGGAGGCGTTTTCCGCGTGGACCGCGCCGACGTCCTCGACTTCGTCAACGGCTTCCTCGACGGCCCCGGCGGGGGAAACCACTAGCAGACCCTCAAAGACGCAGTGAGGGGGCTCGCGGCGAGCGAGCCCCCTCCTCGGTCCTCGCTCGTCGATTGAACCATCGACCTCTGCCGTGTGAAGCCGAAACAGGGGGCAGAGAGCTCCCAGCGAATCGACTTTGCAGGCGACGTCGCTGACGGATGGGCTCGCATCACCACCAGCGGCGGCTAGGCACAGACACTTCGCGCAGGCGTGGTGGAAATCGGCGCCGTCCCGGACGAGCGACCCCGACCCACGGCCGCCCGAGCCGGTGAATCCCCACTCTCAGTGTCCCCCGTGGTGCGCGGCGCGTTCGTTTGGCCACGAGCGCGAAATCTTTGGCAAAAACCACCCTTGATGCCCCTAACCACGCCGAGTTGAGTGAACGTAGGCCAGGGTGGGTAGGGGGAAGGGAAGGCGATGGACCCGTTCGGCCACCCCGACTTACAGCGGCTGGGCCGCTCCATGCGGGTCGAGTACGACGAGACCCTCGACGCCGAACAAAGAGCCGCCCGCGCCGCCGCCCGGCGGCGGATGAGCCTGAGGGACCGCCTCCTCGAGTGCGAAGACCGTTCTGACCGGATCGTGGTGTCGACAACCGACGGCCACATATATCACGGCGTGGTCGATGCGGTGGGCATCGACCACGTCGTGCTCGTCGATGACGACGTCGACCGCACCATCGCCGTGGCCCACATCGTGGCGATGGAATCGCGCTGATGGCCATCAACGTCGAGAGCCTGCGACGCATCCCGTTCCCGACGGTCGCACCGCGGACCTTGCTCGGCATCGGCCTCGCCGCCGCAGCCGCCCTGCTCGTGCTGGTCGTGACGCAACCTCCCGCCACCGTGCCGGTCCTGGTCGCCGGCGCCGACCTCCCTGCAGGAACGCCGCTGTCCCAACTGGACGTTGAGGTGCGCCAGGTGACCGACGCCCGGGGTCTCGTCGGCGGTGACAGCGTCGGCGAACTCGCCGACTGGGTGCTGGCAGTCCCGCTCGCCGCGGGAGAGCCGCTCCTCACCAGCGTGCTGCGCCCCTCTCAGTCCGTCGGTGCCCCCGACGTGATCGCCATCGAGCTCGACGCCGCCAACGCCGTTCTCGGTCAACTCGACCCGGGAGACCTCGTCGACGTCTACGCCACCACCTCCGTTCCGGGCCAACCAGCTCAGACCGAACTGATCGCCTCCTCGATCTATGTCCTCGAAACCCACCTGAGCGAGTCGACCACCTCGCAGAACCGGGTCGAGCTGTTGCTCGCCGTCGATCGCCCCACCGCCCGGGCGCTCACCACCGCCATCCACGCCGGCGACGTCGATCTGGTCAAGGTCGGCCGGTGACGGTCCGGGTCGCCACAGTGCTCTCCGCACAGGAGTGGGAGCCGCGGCTGGTCTCACACGCCAGGGAAACCGCCGAGCTCCGCATCGTGCTCCGCGCCTTCCAACCCGATGAGATAGGGGAGCGATCCGACGACATCGACGTGGTCGTGGCCGGTGCTGAGGTCGCCTGGGTGACGCCGGTACAGATCGCCGCCTGGCAACGAATGGGACTGAGTGTTGTCGGCGTGCACCCCCGGGGCGACGATCCGGCCGCCGCCATGCTCCGTGGCGCCGGCGTCGACGAGCTGGTCCCCGACGACACCGACGCAGAGAGCCTGATCACGGCCATCCGCTTCCTCACCCCGCGCTCCGGATCGGATCTGGACGGTGACCACGGGACGACGACGGCGGTCATCGGGTCCCGTGGTGCGCCGGGCACCACCGAGGTCGCCCTCGGTCTGGCTCTCAACGCCGCCGACGAGGGCCGCGCCATCCTCATCGACCTCGACCTGGATGCTCCGTCCCTTGCCATCCGCCTCGGGCTTGCGCCGCGTCCCGACATCACCGATCTCGCCGACAACGTGCGGGCGACCGGCACTATCGACAACGCCGACCTCCACCGCCTCCGGGCCCTCGATGTGGTCACGGGCTCGCATCGGGCCGGAGAGATCGCCATCCGACCTTCGATGGTCGAGGACGTCGTGGAGGCGAGCGCCACCCGCTACGACCGGGTCATTCTCGACCTCGGTACGGCACGAGCGGACGACCCCGTCCTCAAGCGAGCCGACCAGGCGGTGCTGGTCGTCGATGGAAGCGCGGTGGGTGTGGTAAGAGCGGCCCAGCTGATCACCGAGTGGTCGGGGCCGCCGCCCCAGGTCGTGCTCAACCGGGCCGCCCGTCATGAACAGGATCAGCTCGCCGAGGCCGTCATGCACTGGATGGGAATCGAGCCGATCGCCTTTGTCGAAGAGCGCCGGGCGGTGCGCACTGCCTCACTCAGCGCCCGCTTGCCCGACCGCGCCTTCCGCCGGTCGTTGAGCTCGGTGATGACCGCATGACCGCACCTGCAGCCACCCGTTTCGGGTTCCTCGGCGAACTGCTTGAAGATCCCACCGTCGAGGAGATCATCGTCATCGGCGGCCAGCGCACCTTCGTCGTGCGTGATGGCGTCAAGGAGCTCGTGCCCGAGGTCGCCGACACCGCCACCGTCCGCCGCATCGCCGACCAGCTGCTGGCCGGCACCGGCCGCCGCCTCGATCTGTCCTCACCCATCGTCTCGGCTCAGCTCGCAGACGGCAGCCGTGTGCACATCACCGGACCTCCGGTGACCCATCCCGACCGCCTCAACATCCAGATCCGCAAGTTCGTCGTCACCGCCACCGGGCTCGACGAGCTGGTCGAGCGCAACACGCTCACCCCCGAGGCCGCCGCCCTGTTGCGCGGCGCCATCCGGGCCGATCGCTCCGTCCTCGTCGCCGGAGCCCCGGGAGCAGGCAAGACGACCCTGGTCAACTGCCTGCTGCGCGAGATTCCTCCCGACCGGAGGGTGGTCACCTGCGAGGAGGTCTTCGAGATCGATGCCGACCTCCCCGACATGACCCAGATGCAGACCCGCGATGAGGGCCTCGACGGTGGAGCGGCAATCACGATGCGGGACCTGGTGCGGGAGGCGCTTCGCCAGCGTCCCGACCGTATCGTCGTCGGCGAGGTTCGCGGCCCGGAAGCCCTCGACATGCTGATGGCGCTCAACGCCGGGTGCTCGGGGATCGCCACGCTGCACGCCAACTCGGCGCACGATGCTCTGGAGAAGCTGGTTTCGTACAGCGTGCTCGCCGGCCAGAACGTGTCCATCCCCTTCGTCCGCCGCACGGTGGCATCGGTCATCGACATGGTCGTCTTCCTGCGCCGCGTTGGGCGGCGCCGGATTGCCGAGGAGATCACCACCGTCCCCGACGAGTTGCACGACGGTTCCTTTCATCCCGTCTCCCGCTACCGCTACAGCGACGGAGTCCACGATCAGGCCGGGTGGTGGTCATGAGAGGGCTCGCCGCACTCCTCGCCGCGGGTGGCGTGTGGGTACTCATCACCGGCGTCCTTCCGTCGGTGACGCTTCCGCGGGTGCGCCCCCCTGCGCCGTGGGTAGCGCCGCTTTCGGTCGGCGTCGGGGTAGCCACATTCTTGGCGGCCAACGCCCTGCTCGGAGTCGAGTCGGTCGCGGTTGCCATTGGAATCCTTGCCGCTGCCGGCCCGGTGGCAGTGTCCATCGCCAAGCAGCGCCATGCTCGCGAGGCTGTGGCCGGCGCCTGGCCGGACTTCCTCGCCTTGATGAAGAGCCGGGTGGCCGCCGGAGCGACCCTCCCGGACGCGTTCATCGCCGCCGCCGAGCGCTCACCGGAGCCGCTTCGATCGTCGGCGAGCAGGGTCTCCGACGCGGTCACCTTCGGTGACGGCTTTGCTGCCGCCATGGAACGGCTGCGCGCCGAGCTCGACGACCCGACCGCCGACCGCGTGCTTGCCACCATCGCCGCCGCCCACCGCTCCGGGGGCAGCCGGGTCGGCATGGTGCTCGGCTCGCTCGGCAACTCGGTCGCCGACGAGCTGCGCTTGCGACGGGCCCACCGCGCCGCCCTCACCGAGCAGCGGCTCACCGCACTGGTGGCGCTGGTCGCCCCGTGGGGGCTGCTCGCCCTCACCATCGCCACCAATCCGCAGTCGGCCAGCTCCTACACCACGAGCACCGGCACGGCCATCGTGGTGATCGGGCTGATCTCGACGGGGGTCGGCTACCTGGCGGCCCGCCGATCGGCGGCGCTGTCGGGGGCCCCGAGGGTGTTCCAATGAGATTCGCCGTCGCCCTCTTTGCCGCCGCTGCCGTCTACCTGACGGTCACCCTTCCCCGTGCCGAGCACCTCACCGTGCGAGTGGGGAGTTACCTGAGCCCCGCCCGGCAGCGACCGAGCCGGGGCCGCCTTCCCGCACTCGGTGCCGCCATCCGCACCGAGCAACTTCCCAAACGCCTGCTCGCCGCCGGCATCGGGGGGCTGACCGGAGTCCTGCTCGCCCAGGGTGACCTGTTCGTGCAAGGCACCGGAAGCTCGGTTCTCCCCCTTGCCCTGCTCGGCGGGGCCGCCGGCTGGCTCATCCAGAGCATTCGTGGCTCCACGATGGAGCAACGGCGGGCACGGCGGCTCCGCTTCGAGCTTCCGGTGGTGGCCGACACCCTTGCCTTGCACGTCATCGCCGGGGAATCGGTGGGGACCGCGATGGCCCGGTTCGTGGAGGCATCCGATGGTGTCGCCTCCGACGAGCTTGCCGCCGTGCTCGCCACCCACGAGCGTGGCACCGGCCTCACGGAGGCACTTCAGGAAGCTAGGCAGGTCACCGCTGACGAAGAGGCGAGCCGCCTGTACACGCTGCTCGCCCACGCCCACGACACCGGCGGCCGCCTCGCCGACAGCCTCACCGAGCTCAGCACCGACTATCGCGCCGCCCTTGCTCGCGACCTCACCGCCGAGGGAGGAAGGCGCGCCCTGGCCACCTACGGCCCCGTGCTCGCCCTGATGGTCCCGGTGACCTTGCTCTTCTTGCTCTAT
>CAYQZO010000023.1:0-12286 GCA_964421925.1 uncultured Acidimicrobiaceae bacterium | reverse complement strand
GTTCCCGACTTCGACGCTGCGGACGTTCCCGGTTAGCCCGGGCGTGCCCTCTCAGACGCTCACGACCGTCTTCCCGCGGGCGTGTCGGTGCCCGACGTAGGCGACGGCGGCTGCGGCCTCGGCCAGCGGAAAGACCCGGCCGACCACGGGCGTCACGTCCCCGGCTTCGATCAGCTCCCTCAGCGCGATCAAATCCTCGCGCTTGTAGGTCGAGAGGAACGGGTGCAGCTTCTGTGCCACGAACGGGGAGAGCAGACGCGCACCGACGATTCGCATCAAGCTGCCACCGATTCGACCACCCTCACCCGAGTTGGGAACGAGGACCCCGTCTGGTTCCAGGACGCGCCGTCGCGCGGAGAGGGATGCGGTGTCGGCGATGTCGAGGATGAAGTGGTAGCGCTCGTCGCCCTCCGTGAAGTCCTCCTCGGTATAGTCGATCACCTGGTCGGCGCCGATCGATCGCACCAGATCGACGTTGTCGGTGCTGCACACCCCGGTGACCTCGGCACCCACCGCCTTGGCGATCTGGACCGCAAAGGTGCCGATCCCGCCAGAAGCGCCGACCACCAGGACCTTCTCGCCGGGTTGTACGTCTCCGACATCGCGCAGCGCTTGCAGCGCCACCATCCCGGCCATGGGCACGGCTGCAGCCTGTTCGAATGTGATGCGAGCCGGGCGTATCACCAAGTTGGCTTGCGGAGCGGCGACGTACTCGGCGAACGACCCCTTGCACCAGCCGAAGACCTCGTCGCCGGCGCGAAGGCCGCTCACTCGGGTCCCGACGGCCTGGACCACCCCGGCGACGTCCGTGCCCCGAATTCCCTGTCGGGGACGCGGCACGCCGAACCCGAGGCGGACCATGTAGGGCATGCCGGTCGTGATCGAGTAGTCGGCCCAGTTGACGCCGGCGGCGCGAACTCGAACGAGCGCCTCGTCCTCGGCCGGTTGGGGCCGCTCCACCTCCTGGAGATGCAGGAGTTCCGGTGATCCATAGTCGGTGTGGACGATCGCCTTCATCCGTGTACCCCCTTGGTCTTCCAGTGCTGCGACGGGACGCCTAGCCGCCGGTCCCGTCGTGCGAGCGCGCCCGAGCGTACCGCGCCTCAACTTGGTGCTCTCCGAAGAATGCCCACACCGCGTGTCCCATGATGCCCAGGCCCCAGAACAGAATCACCCAGTAGGCCCAGTCGAGGCCGAGCACGGCCTGATCCCCGGTCCCGGCCCGAGTGTCGACAATGACGAACAGAGCGCAAACGACGACGAAGACCATCAGGTGGTAGAAGAAGTCGCGAACGGCCTTCAGACGCGCCTTCTCCGCCTCCAGGCCAGGATCTGCCTGCTCCACAGTCACTTCCTCCCGTCGTCGTCACATGGTGTCCGGACCCCCGGGGAGCGCGCCACGGCCGTATGGCCTTATTGCGCGGTGTTCTGGCTGCCTCGTGACCTTCTCCTCTGGCCGTCGACCCGACGCAACGGGTAGCCATAGGAGAAGCAACCCGAAGGAGGGGTCTCGATGCATCGCGTGGTCATCACGAAACACGGCGGCCCCGAGGTTCTGCGCGTGGTCGAGGAGGATCTGCCGCGACCGGCCGCCGGTGAGGTCCGGGTGCGGACCCTGGCCGCCGGAGTCTCCGCCCACGACCTCATGGTTCGCCGCGGTGGGTTTCCCGGCTTTCCCAAACCGCCGTTCACGCCCGGTGTCGACATCGTCGGAGTCGTCGACGAACTCGGGCCGGGAGTGCCGGCGCTGGAAATCGGTGAGACGGTCGCCGCCTTGCTCACCGCAGAGGGCGGCTACGCCGATTCGGTCTGTCTCCCGGCCGACGCTGCGGTGCCCGTACCCAACGGCGTGGATCCCGCCGAGGCCGTGTGTGTCGTGGCCAACTACCTGACCGCCTACGCCATGCTGCATCGCGGCGCCGAAGTGAAGAGCGGTGAGCGCGTGCTCGTGCACGGCGCGGCCGGTGGCGTGGGCAGTGCTCTCCTCGAGCTTGGTGGCCTCGCCGGCCTCGAGCTGTACGGCACGGCATCGGCCGGCAATCACGAGCTGGTTCGCTCGCTCGGGGCCATCCCGATCGACTATCGCAACGAGGACTTCGTCGCGCGCATCCGGACGCTCACCGGCGACGGCGTCGACGCCGTGTTCGACCCCATCGGCGGGGGGAGGCAGCTGTGGCGGTCCTACCGGGCCCTGCGCAAGGGCGGGCGCTTGATCTGGTTCGGCGTGGCGGCGACCTCGCGCTCCGGGATGCGGGTGATCCCGTCGAGCCTGATCGCACGGCTGGGGCTGTCGCTGATCCCCGACGGCAAGAGGGCGCCGATGCCCCCAAACGCGAGCGAGCCGATCGACTGGTATCGACAGACGTTGGCGTCGCTCCTCGACTACCTGGCGTCCGGCAAGATTCATCCGGTGATCGCGGCCCGGATCCCCTTGCTCGAAGCGGTCGAGGCGCACGAGCTGCTCGAACGCGGGGGTCATGCGGGCAAAGCGGTGCTCATCGCCGGCTAGCCCTGCTGCGGCGCGGAAGGGATCAACGGCCCTATCGGCGGGCGTAGGTGCCGCCTGCAATAGGTGCGGAGGAGGTCGTCATGTCGCAAACCGAGAGCTCGGCTGAGCTGAAGCGGGCCGGCAGAAGGGTCGGCTACGTCATCGCCATCGCCATCAACATCGCGCTCCTAGTGGTGGTCAACAACATCCTGCAGTGGGGCTGGTTCGGGTTCATCACGGACGAGTGGGCCGACGTCACGCCCTGGATCAGCGTCTCCTTGCTGGCCTCGACCCTGGCCAATCTGGTGTACGTCTTCAACGACGCGCCGGTCGTCAAGTCGAGCGGTCAGCTGGTGACCAATCTGATCGCCCTCGTCGCCACCTATCAGATGTTCCGGGTATTTCCCTTCGACTTCTCCGGCTACGCCTTCGACTGGGCGATCGTGGTGCGCATCGTGCTGATCGTGGGCATCGTCGGCACCGGTATCGGAGCGATCGTCGAGGCATTCAGGCTGGTCTCTGGAGGCCGGTCGGAGCGGGTGCCGGCGCGTTCGTAGCGATCGGGTTCAGCGGCGCTCGCTCACAGCTCTCGCCGGGCGGCCAGCCGCACGGAGAGCCACAGCAGGGCGCCGCTCGCCACCAGGGTCACCAGGATCGATCGCACGTAGTCGGAGGCGACCGTACTCCCCGCGGGGAGCGAGGCGAGGGCTCCGGCCAGATGGGTGGGAAGCCACTCCCCCACGCTCCCGATACTGCCCACGAGCGGCATCACCAACAGCACCACGATGGCGACAAGTACGGTCCCAAGCACCGAGCTCGCCCGGCTGGCGACGGCCGCCACCAGGGAGACGACGAAGACGAAGAACAGCGACCCGTAGACCATCCCGACCAGCACCTCGCCGCTTCCCGGGGAGCCGATGAGCGCCCAGGTTTCGTACCAGGCAACCAGGGCCCCGAGCAGGAAGGTCACGAGCACCGCCACAGTGTTGACGACCACACGGGGTCGGAGGATTTCCCGCACGCTGTCGACCCGGGTGCGCAGAAAGACACCCATCTCGGGTATGGCGTCGAAGGCGAGGGCTCCGGCGGCGACCACGACCGCCACCAGCGTTCCGATCTGCATCGCATTCGACACGTACTGGGCCAACCCGTCCGCCGGGACCGGGGGCGGAAACTCGATGGTGGTGCCCTCGAGCTCACCGCCGACGTAGTCCAGGATCTCCGAGAGGTACCGCGCCGTCAGCGGTCCGACGAATCCGAAGAACAGGAAGACGCCGAGGAGCGCGATCCATCGCTTGGTGCGGGCCAGTCGGAGCCATTCGAGTCGTCACAGGTTCATCGGGTCACCTCGAGGAACGCCTGCTCCAAGGTGACCGCACGAGGCCCGATGGAGACCACCCTGGCGCCGGCGTCGGCGAGCGCTCCCGGCAGACTCGACTCGGCTTCCTCCAGGCTGCGCACCGTGATCAGGAGCTCGTCGCCGTCGGCGATTTCGACGTCCTCGACCCAGTCGTGGCGACGCAGCGCTTCTGCAACCGGCGCCACCGGGGGGCGGCAGCGGGCGAGGTATTGAGGAACTGCCGATCCCACCAGCAGGTCCTCGATGGATCCCTGGAACAGCAGACGACCGTGGTCGAGGATCCCCACCGTGTCGCACACTTCCTGCACGTCGGCGAGGATGTGGCTGGAGAAGAGGACCGTGGCCGCGCCGCGCAGTCGGGTCACCAGGTCGAGGACCTCGCGCCGGCCCTGCGGATCGAGCGCCGACGCCGGCTCGTCGAGGAGCAGAAGGGCAGGCGCACCGACGACCGTGGCGGCGATCCCGAGCCGTTGCAGCATGCCCCTCGAGTATCCGCCCACCTTCCGGTCGGCGGCTTCGATGAGTCCTGCCTCCTCGAGCATGACGGCGACCTGGTCCGGGTCGTCGCCACCGGTGGTGAGATGCTGCGCCAGGGCGACGACTTCGCGACCGGTCAACCAGGGATCGAAGCGCGGAGTGTCGGGGAGGACCGCGATGCTGTGCCGCTCGGCGTCGATGTGAATCGATCCGGAGGTGGGGCGGCGCAGGCCGGCGAGCAGGGCGAGCAAGGTGGTCTTGCCCGCACCGTTGGGACCCACCAACCCGTACACCGAGCCGTCGGCGACAAGGAGATCGACGCCGTCGACCGCCGCGGTTTCTCCGTACTGTTTGACCAGGCCCTCGGTCGTGATCATCCGGCGCTCAGTCTGACAGCTGACGACGTCGCCATGCACCTCGTGACGCTCGAGGACTGACCCGGGCTCAGGCGTGGATGGCGTCGAGCGTGACCCGTCGGGCGTGGATGCGACCGATCACCCTGGTCTCCTGCCCTTGCTGCTCGGCCGGGTAGACGTGGCCGTAGTACTGCGCATGCCGCGTGTACTTCCGGGTCAACACGTCGAGGTGCTCGATGGCGCCTTCGGTGGTGAGCTCGATCTCACCGCGGATCTGGATGAACCGGGACGTGTTGTCGGGATCGACCACCAACAGGCTGACCCTGGGGTTGGCGGCCATGTTGCGGCCTTTCTGCCGCTGAAGCGTGGTGTTGATGCGGGCGCAGCCTTCGTCACAGTCGAGCCACACCAGGCTCGACTGCGGGCGCCCGTCGTGGCCCACCGTGGTCAGCACGCCATGGACGGGCCGGATCAGCAGATCGAGGTGCGATGCCGGGATCGGGACCGCTTCGGCGGTGCTCATCGTCCCCACTCCGGCGTCGCATCGAGCGCCACCACGCGCCTGGGGCGGATCCGGCACAGCACGGGGACCTCGGTCTCGGCGAAATGGGCGGGGATCACGTCCCCGAAGTAGCGCACCGATCTCCCGACGTACTTGGACGCGATGGCGTCGAGATGGTCCATCGCACCCCGCTCGGTCATCTCGATGACCTGGCCTCGTACCTCCAGGTAGCGCAACGGCCGCCCCGGGTCGTAGCAGAGGAGGCCGACCCAGGGGAAGCGGCGCATGTTGCGCTCCTTGGCGAAGCCCCGCATCGTGCTGACCCGCACGTTCTGACCGTCGAGGTCGCACCACACCACGGAGGTCTGCGGGGAGCCGTCGACCATCATCGTGGTCAGCGCGGCGACCGGCGGGCATTCCACGAGATCGAGATGCGAGTCCGGAATCTCGTCGACACGGTGGCCCTCGATCAACCCGACGATTCGTCCCCCGTGTTTTGGCTGGGTCACTGAATGGGTAGCCACCGTCGTCGTTCCTTCGCCACCGAAGGCTGCTCCGGCATCGAACGTCGCGGTAGAGGCGATCGGCATGACCCTTCGGCCCTACACGTCTTCGGGCGCACGACGGAGAGTGGGCACGAAGCAGGGTTGGACAAGGAGCTGCTCATGACCGCAACAACAGCCGAAGTGTGGAAGGCCATCGACGAGGGGATCTTCGGCGTCCTGGCCTTCGTCAATCGCGATGGTGAGCCGAGAACCGCCGGCGTTTGTTACGCCGTCGATGATCGGTCACTCTTCATCACGTCGGATCGCCGGGCGTGGAAGGTCCGACACATCGCGGCCAATCCTCACGTCTCCATGACGGTGACCATCCCCAAACGCGTCCCCTTCCTGCCGTTCATCAAGGTCCCGGCGGCAACCATCACGTTCCAGGGCGAAGCAGAGATCCTGGAGCCGACGGACGTGGACGACGCGATGAGGAAGCGCCTCATGCGTGGCCTCGAGTTCGACCGTGATGTGGTCGCGGACACCGCCATCATTCGCGTGGTGCCCACGGGCGACTTCGTCACCTACGGAATCGCCATGTCCATGATGCAGATGCGCAAGCCCGAGCAAGCAAAGGGGCGCGTCGCCTGCGGGACGCTGGTCGAAGGCGGGGAGGAATTGGCCGAGGTTGACCGGCCGCTCGAAGTCTGAGGCGGGGTCAGGGACCGGTGGCGCCGCCAGGGTCCCTGCCCACCAACAGGTAGACGATCCCACCCAGCGGAACCGAGAGGATGCAGATGAGCGCCCACGCCCACTTGGGCAGGTAGCGCACCTCGTTTCGCGACAGATCCACCAAGCAGTAGACGACGAAAACCAGTGCCAGGACGAGAACTGGGATGATCGCCGCCCACGGAACATTCCCGGAGCCGACCTGGGCGAAGACCGGCGAGATCGAATGCATCACTCGAACGGTACTGCGCGGCCGGTTCCAGAAAAGCCGTCGCGGAACGCAGCTCCGACGGGCATCGTATGGGTGTGAGGACCCTGACTCGGGCAGAGGTATACGAGAAACATGCCGACGAGCTGGTTCGGTTCGCCACCGGCTTGGTCGGACCGCATGACAGCCGTGACATCGTTTCCGCGGCGGTGGTATCGGCCATGTGGTCGCAGCGTTGGGCTTCGGTGCACAACCAAAGGGCCTATCTGTACCGCGCTGTGCTCAATGAGGCGCGCCAGCAGCACCGCCGGGCGAAGCGACGCTCCGCCACCGAGCTCCGGGCTGTCGGGGCGACGTCCTGGGAGATGCCGGAGGTCCGTCCCGACGTCCTGGAAGCCGTTGGACGGCTGTCGGTATCACAACGAGCCATCGTCTACCTGACCTATTGGGAGGACATGCGGCCCGCGGAGGTCGCCCGCTTCCTCGAGCTGAGCGACGGGACCGTGCACCGTCAGCTCGCCAGGGCCGAGTCTCGACTGCGGAGGATCCTGTATGAGTGACCACCACCGCGACCCGCGCATCATGGACGCCATCGTCGCCCTCGCCGAGTCGGCCCCGCTGGCTCCGACCTTCGAGGAGGTGGAGACCGAGACGATCGGGACCGGTGCGGTGCGCCCCCTGGGCGTGCGCACCCCGAGGAGCTCGGTGGTCATGGTCGCCGTGCTCGCCGCAGCCGCTGTGCTCGTCATCGTGGTCGGCGCCGCCTTCCTGTTCACCCCGGGCACCGTCGAGCCGGCGCGACCACCGACCTCGACCCAGCCGCCGCCACCAGACACCACAGCCACGACGGCACCGGACCGGAACGCTCAGCTCCAGAACTACATCGACGCCTGGGCAGCAGATCACGCACCGGTGGGGGTCGCTGCGGCCGTGCTCTTCCCCGGTGAGGACCTGTGGCTCGGTGCGACCGGGCTGGCCGATCGCGCCCAGAACGTCCCGATCCAGCCAGATGACCGGTTCGAGGTGGGCAGCATCACCAAGACCTTCATGTCTGCACTCACCCTTCGCCTGGCCGAAGCCGGTGTCATCGACCTCGACGCCCCGATCGCAGCCCACGTCGACTTCCACGCGGCCGCGACCACGACCCTTCGGCAGCTGCTCGGGCATCGCGCCGGGGTATTCGATCCGACCCCCGATCTGGTGAGTGACCGCGACGGTCCGCCCGACCCATCGAAGGTGTTCACACCGGACGAGCTCTTGGCGGCAGCCGCTTCCGGGTCGCCGACCTTTACTCCCGGCGGCAGCCACGATTACTCCAACGCCAACTACTGGGTTCTGGGTGCGGTGTTGGAATCGGCCACCGGGATGACCGTGGCCGAGCTCCTCGACGAGTACGTGCTCACCCCGCTGGCGCTCGATGACACGCTGCTGTTCGACGCCTCCCTGCCCGACACCGTCCTCGTGAACGCCTACGTCGATCTCGATCTCGACGGCACCCCGGATGCGATGGGGACCCGGCCGCTCTCCGGCTTCATCACCCCTGCGTGGACCGCCGGCGCGGTCATCTCGAACGGCGAGGACCTCGTTCGCTTCCTGTCCGCACTCTTCGCCGGCGATCTCATCAGCGCCGACTCACTCGATGCCATGCTCGATGTCGGCAGCGGGGGGCGTCCCTCGTACGCGCTCGGCATCTATCGCGTCGGATCCCGCTGGGGCCACGATGGGGGCATCGCCGGCTTTCTCGCCGCGGTCTACCACGACACCGACACCGGCATCACCGTCGCAGCACTCACCAATCGCTTTGGCCCCGACGCGCCCCAAGCGGACTCACTCGCCCTGGGAATCGGCGACCTGGCCAACGAGCTCGGCGGGAGTTGAGCTGCCACCAAGGGCATGACTCACTCCCACCGGACGGCGATGTCCCTGTCGAGGCCCGGCAGCGGCAAGGTTGCGGCCTCGGCCTCGACCGCCTCCCGTGCCGCGCGGGAGAGCCGGCGCCACGGCTCGATGGTGACCACCTCCTGGGACCGTCGCCAGGTGCCGACGATCTCGCCGTCGACCATCAGGGCACCGGGCCACACCCGTGAGGTCCACAGCGTGTCGCGGCGGTCGCGGTCCGGAACCAGCAATCCCCGGTCCCGTCCGTGGAGGAGGTAGTAGGCATCCCCGCTCGGAAGGAGGCGGGCAGATGCCGTCGGTTCCGGATCAGCACGAAACGCCGGCTCGTCGCCGGCGAGGATCCACGCTTCTCCGATGGGGGTTCGCACCGGCGCGATTTCCGGTCCGAGCGCATGGAAGGCGGCAAGGCCGCCGCTCCGCCCGATGCCCGCCCAGCGGGCAAACGACTCGGGTGTGGCGGGGCTGAGAACGTGCATGTAGCGGCGGGCGAGCTCGGCCCGGGCGTCGCGGGGGTCGATGTCGGGAGGCGGCACCGTCCAGATGTCCGGCCGGCGCGCTCCATCCCAGCGGATCAGCACCGTCCCGGTGGGGGCCGCGTACCGGAGCTGGTTCGGGTTCACGCCGAGCGCACGCCCCGCGTCCGCGTACGACATCCGCTGCCCGTCGAGCAGTTCGGCGAGACGAGCCGCCAGGTCCTCGCCTTCCTCCCGCTTCTTGCCGCCCTCGGGCAGCCTCCCCAGCGAGAAGACCGCGAGATCGCGAGCCGCCACGACGTAAGCGCTGAACCGGGGACCCCATAGCTGGACCAGCGACGGGTCTTCCCAGGTCGTCGGCTTCGTTCCCTCGACCCTGGCGTGGATGGAGAGGAGAGCGGCCCGGGGCATGCTGTCCTGCAGGCCCGCCCACGCCGCTCGCCGCAACGAGCGGCGACCCGCAGGAAGCCGCTCGTCGAGCGCAGCGACGCGGCGCCGGAAGGCGAGGATCTGCGTTCGGGTCAGGTCGAGGGCGGCCATCGTCGCCGACACCGTATCGGCATCTGAGCCCGTAGGCAGTGGCGCGCCGGCGAGCGGACTTTCGACCCTGTGAGGCAGGACCGCGGGCCCCGATGATGATCGCATGAATGCCGACCCTCGCCTGCCACCAGGACGCCAGCCTTACGACGCCATCAACGGTCTGCGGGTCGGCGCACTCGCCGGCGGCGTGCTGGGCGCGCTCGTCGCGTTCGTCCTTCGCGCCCCGTGGTTGATCCTGGCCGGCGCGGTGGCCGGCGGAGGTGCCGGGTTCTGGTGGGAGCGGCTGAAGCTCAGGCGAGGTAGCCGCTGAGGAGCCGCTCGACCTCGCTCTTCGACCCCAGGACGACCGGACACCGCTGATGGAGATCTTGCGGGGCGATGTCGAGGATGCGCTCCTCGCCGGTGGTGGCACGCCCCCCGGCTTGCTCGACGATGAACGCAAACGGGTTGGCCTCGTACAGCAACCGTAGCCTGCCCTCGAGGCCCTCGCGACGCAGCTCGCTGTGAAGCGGGTTGAGATAGATGCCGCCCGCCGTCACCAGGCTGTGCAGATCGGCGACGGCGCATCCCGACCATCGGATCTCGTAGTCGCGCCGAAGGGGTCCATCGGAGCCGGCCACGCAGTCGGCCACGAACCGGTTCACGGCATCGTCCCAACGCCCGGCGAATGCCATATGCGCAAACAAGCGCGGCCGGTCGTCGGGAATGGTCATGCCGGGATGGCTCAGGGTGAACTCGCCGATGAGGGGGTCGAGGGTGAAGCCGTTGACCCCGTTGCCGGTGGTCATCACGATCATGCTCGACGGCCCGTAGATGGCGTACCCGGCGCACACCTGGCTCGTCCCCGGCTGGAGGAACTCGTCGATCTGCGGGTTCCCCTCGGCATGGTCGGGTCGGCGCAGGATGGAAAAGACCGTGCCGATCGAGGTGTTCTCTCCGAGATTCGAGGAGCCATCGACGGGGTCGTACAGCAGCAGGTAGCGGCCCTTCGGGTAGCGATCGGGCAACTGGTAGACGGTGTCCATCTCCTCGGAAACCATCCCTGCGACGTGGCCGCCGAACTCGGTGCGACGCAAGAACAGGTCGTTGGCGAGGACGTCGAGGGTCTTCTGGGTCTCTCCGAGGAAGTTCTCCCCGGAGACGCCGAGCAGATCATCGTCGGAGAGTGCGCCGTAGCGCATCGCCGAAGCGATGGCCTTGCACGCGGTGACGATGTCGTTGATCACCGAGGTGAGGTCCCCGGTGGCGGTCGGGAAGTTGCGCTGCTCCTCGATGAGGAACTGGGTGATGGTGGTGCCGATCATCGGATGGAGCCGGCTGCCGCGGTGTCGAGCGCACTGATGAGCATGATGTCGGCCTCGGAGTGGGTGCCCCGCCACCGCGGAGCCTGGCCAGCACCATACCGGGCCCACCGCGGCACCGTTCGTCCGACGACCGAGGCGGCGCCCGGTCTAGGCGTTCTGGAGGACCAGGACCCCCGCTCCGGTATTCGAGATCGGGGCGTGGTAGTGCTTGTGCACCGTGTCCACATTGGAGTGCAGCGCCCCCCGCATGATCAGCCACATGATGATCTCGACCCCTTCGGTGCCGGCCTTCTCGATGATCTCGGTGTTGGTCATGCCGGCCAGCCAGTCGGGGTCGTTGATGACGCTGTCCATGCAGGCGAGGTCGAACTCCACGTCGATCAGTCCGGCGCGCTCCCCCTGCAGCTGGTGCGACATCCCGCCGGTGCCGAGGACGACCACCTTCAGGTCCTCGGGATAGGACTCGATGGCGGTGCGTAGGGCGTGACCGAGCGCCAGGCAGCGCCGGGCACTCGGCAACGGGTGCTGGACGGTGTTGACCGCAAACGGGATCGCCTTCACCGGCCACTCGTCGAGGTGCCCCCACATCAGCTGCATCGGGACCACGAACCCGTGGTCGACCAGCATCTCCTGGCAGGTCGTGAGGTCGAAGTCCTGCCCGATGAGGGACTCGGCGAGGTGCCAGGAGAAGGCGGCGTCGCCCTGGAACGTCACCAGCTGGGGGAGGGCCCAGCCCTCGTCGGCGTTCGAGTACTCGTCGGCACACCCGATGGCGAAGGTCGGGACCTTGTCGAGGAAGAAGTTGAGCCCGTGGTCGTTGTAGACCACGATCGCCAGGTCCGGATCGACCTCGGCCAGCCATTCCTTCACCGGCTCGTAGCCGTCGAAGAACCGCTTCCAGTAGTCGCTGTTGCGCGCCTCCGGGTCAGCGAGTGCGTTGCCGACCGCCGGGATGTGGGAGCTGGTGATGCCGCCGACGATCTCAGCCATTCCAGAATCCTCCTTCTTCCTCGAGCCGATCCTGGAAGCCGTCTGCCCGCTTCAGCAGGTTCGCCTTGAACTCCTCGGTGGTGATGCCCTGAAACTGGGCGCCGGCGTCCTGCACCGACACCCCGCGGGGGATGGCCAGCTTGGCCAGGAAGTACACGTTGGCGCCGAGCCGGAGCAGTTGCAGGAAGTCGCCGGCGAGCAACGCCTCCTTCTGGTCCTCACTGAGCCCATACCGGTCGGCGTAGGCCGCTTCGTCCTTGGCGAACTCCTCCCGGTTCTCCTCCTCGTTGAACGAGTAGAGCATCTTGTTGAGGTTGTAGGAGGAGTGCGACGTCTTGCCGTCGAAGACGTAGGTGCCCGGGATGTTCTCGTAGTCGTGCTCTTTCCAGCTCATCACCTCTCCGATCGACGCCTGGTGCGGGCCGCCGGGGCGCGCGCGACCCACGCCTGGGTGTGATGGTCGCGTGCCGGCGCG
>CAYQZO010000022.1:0-12541 GCA_964421925.1 uncultured Acidimicrobiaceae bacterium | reverse complement strand
GACGGGCACCGGGTGGAAGTCGAAGCGCTGGGTGCGGCTGCGGATGGTGTCGAGCAGCTTGTAGGGCTCGGTGGTGGCCAGCACGAAGATGACGTGCTCCGGCGGCTCTTCGAGCGTCTTGAGCAGGGCGTTGCCCGCGGCCCGGGAGAGCATGTGCGCCTCGTCGAGGATGTAGACCCGGTGGGCGCCGGCCGCAGCAGCCACCGTGCCCACGTTGATCCGGATCTCGCGCACGTCCTCCACCTTGTTGTGGGAGGCAGCGTCGAGCTCGATGACGTCGATGGAGGAGCCCTCGGTGATCCCGACACAGGAGGTGCACTCGTTGCACGGCTCCCCGTCGGGGCGCCGGTTGGTGCAGTTGAGCGACTTGGCGAGCAGCCGCGCCGTGGTGGTCTTGCCCGTCCCCCTCGGGCCGGCGAACAGGTAGGCGTGGGCCAGCTTGTCCTCGTTGATCTCCTTCAACAAGGTGTCCACCACGTGATCCTGACCGACGACCTCGGAGAAGCGCTGGGGCCGGTATTTGCGGTACAGGGCTTGGTAGGCCATCGGGTCTGGAGCGTAGTGAGGCCCATCGTGCCACGCGACCGACTCGTCTAGGCTGGACGACCGATAGCTTGCCGCTATTCGAACGGGCTCACGGAGGCATCATGCAACTACACAAGCGTTGGCTCAGGTTTGGCGTCCTGCTCGCCACCCTCGCCTTGCTGGCGACGGCGTGCGGTTCGAGCGAGGAGACGACGACCACCACGAGCGGAGATCAGGGGCAGACGACCACCTCGGCTGCCGCCAGCCAGGACATCGAGGAGCTGACCTGGGCGTTGCCCCAGATCCCCAACACCTTGTTCGTCCCGTACTCGTGGTCGACGTACGAGGGAGCCATCATGGCGCTCGCCCAGGAAGGGCTCCTTGCCTTCTCCGACGACCTGAGCGTCACCGAGGCCCTCGCCGGCTCGTGGGAGCAGACGGACGCGACCACCTACGTGTTCACCCTGCGCGACGGCGTCAAGTTCCATGACGGGAGCGACCTCACCGCCGAGGACGTGGTGGCATCGATGAGCTGGCATCTGGACACCCAGGCCGGTTCTCAGCTCGGTGCCTTCTACGGCTCGGTCGACACCATCGAGGCCACCGGCGATAACGAGGTCACGGTGACCCTGACCGCTCCCGATGCTCAGTTCCAGTACACGCCCGCCCACATGGCCGGGTTCATCTTCAAGGCGAGCCAGCTCGAGCAGCTCGACACGATCGGGTCCCCGGACAACCTCCCCATCGGGACCGGGCCCTACCAGGTCGTCGAGTTCATCCCGGAGGATCGAGTCGTGTTGGAGCGCTTCGACGACTACTGGGGCACCAACGGCCCTGCCAAGCGGATCGTCATCACCGCCATCCCGGATGCCCAGACCCGGTTGCTGGCGATGCGCGACGGTGAGATCGACGGCACCTTCGACATCTCGCTCAACGAGATCGACCAGTGGGAGGCGCTCGACAACACCGATGTGATCACGTCGTCGTCGCTCGGCATCGACCTGTTCACCATGGACCTCGAGACGCCCCCGTTCGATGACATCCATGTGCGCAAGGCCATCTCCTATGCTCTCGATCGGGAGGGGTTGGTTGCCGCCGTGTTGCAGGGGAAGGGTGCCCCCGCGGTGACCGTGAACCCGCCGGGGATCTGGGCGGGCGTGAACTCGGAGTCGGACGTCGAGTCCTTCTACTCCACCCTGCCGAGCTATGCATACGACATGGAGGCGGCGGCGGCCGAGCTGGCCCAGTCGTCGGTCCCCGACGGCTTCGAGTTCACGTTGCAGGTCCCGAATCTGCCCAACCTGCTCAACGCGGCGCTGGTGCTGTCGGAGAGCCTCGACGAGCTCGGGATCACGATGAACGTCGAGCAGGTCGACTTCGGCGCCTGGCTCGAGGTCTACTTCGCCCACGAGCCCGGGCTCGGCATGCAGGCGATGGAGTGGCTCCCCGACTACGCCGACCCGGTGAACTACCCCCTGCTGTTCCTGCATAGCGAGGGGGCGATTGTGGACGGCGTCAACGCTTCCAACTACAGGAACGACCGCGTCGACGAGCTGATCGACCTGGCCCGGACGGAGTCGGACCCGGCAGCACGGGCGGCGGCTCTCGAGGAGATGTTCCAGATCGTGACCGAAGACGTTCCGGTGCTCAACATCGTTTGGCCGGACTCGGCGATGGCCATTCGCAACGATCTCCGCCTCGATGGCTACAACGCCTTCTGGTACAACATCCCGTGGGCGATCCGGGGCCTGGCCGCCAAGTAGCAGGAAGCCAGGACTGACCGGAAGCGAGACCGCAGCGCCCGGAGCCGGGGCCGAGGGAAGCCCCGGCTCCGAGCCGGCGCCGGGTATGACTGTGAGCGATCGGTTCGAAGCCCTGCTCGACGCCGTCCTCGGCCTGACGCATCTCTCCGACGTGTCGGTCTCGGCCGAGGGTTCGCGCGCCGCTGTGGTGGCCGAGCCCGCTTACCAGGAGCGTGACCAGGGTGCGGCGAGCAGGATCTGGATCGTCGAGGCCGGTACGCCGCCGGTCCAGGCCACCAGCGGCCCCAACTCCGATCGCCTTCCTCGCTGGTCCCCGGTCGACGACTCGATGGCCTTCGCCTCGGATCGCGACCATCGGGGCCGGATGTCGCTCTACCTGGTCGGCCCCGGCCACGACGGGGCGAGCCCGCTCGGCGCGATCGACGGGTTCGTGGAAGCGATCGCCTGGTCCCCCTTGGGCGGATCCGTGTATGTGCTGGCCGCCGATGCGGGGCTCGACGCCGCCGCGGTGAACAGCGCCCAGAAGCTGCAGGAGGGCGATGAGGATCCCCGCGTGGAACGGCCCTCGACGGCAAGGCGGCGGCTGTTCCGGGTCGACGTGGCCAGCGGACAGACCGACGAGGTGGGGCCGGCCGACGTCAGCATCTGGGAGTTCGACTTGCTCGACGACGAGACGGCGGCCGCCGTCGTGTCCACGGACCCGAATGAGCGGGGCTGGTACCGCGCCCACCTCGCCGTCCTCGATCTGTCGGCGCGCACCCACCGCGAGGTGTACCGGCCCGGCGGGCAGATCCAATCTCCGGCCATCTCACCCTCGGGAGCACGGATGGCGGTGACCGAGGGCTGGTCGAGCGACCGCGGCCTCGTCGCCGGTCAGCTCAAGGCCATCGTCGAGGGTGACGTCGTCGACCTCTCCGAGCACACCGGCGACGTGACCTGGGCACAATGGCGCGACGAGGAGACCCTGTGGTTTGCAGGGTTCAGCGACTTCGGATCGCGGTTCGGCGTCGTCGACACCACAGGCTCGATCGTGTGGGCAGAGGACGACGCGGGCACGGTGGGGAGCAGCAGCTTCCTCGGAAACCTCGCTCCCGTGCCCGGTGACGGGCACCGGTTCTTTGCGGTGCGGGAGGCGACCGGGCAGCCGGTCGAGCTGGCGACCGGCAAGGTGGGCGGCAGCGGGCTGACGCCCATTTCCGAGTTCAATAGTGAGGCGCTCGCCAAGGTATCGAGCTACCCGTCGATCGACGAGATCGAGTGGGACGCCGCCGACGGTGAGCGCATTCGCGGGCTGCTCATGGTGCCCGCAGGCGCCAGGCAACCGCTGCCCCTCGTCGTCGATGTGCACGGTGGGCCGACCTATGCGATGAAGCACGCCTTCAACCCCGGCAACGCCCTCCCCCTCACCGGCGCCGGATACGCGGTGCTGCTGCCGAACTACCGGGGCAGCGTCGGACGGGGCCAGCGCTTCACCCGGCTCAACGTCGGCGACCCGGCCGGCAGGGAGTTCGAGGACGTCACCCGCGGCGTCGCCGCCTGCGTCGACCGTGGCGTCGCCGACGGTGACCGGGTCGGGATCATGGGGGCAAGCTACGGCGGATACCTGACCGCGTGGGCGGCGGCTACCAGCGACGTCTTCTCCGCCGCGGTGGTCATCTCAGGCATCTCCGATCTGCTCTCCTGCTACCACACCTGCAACAACCCCCCGTTCTACGAGCTCATGCTGGAAGGCACGCCGTACGATCCGGACATGCTTCCCATGTACATGGACCGCTCACCGATCGCTCACGTCGCCGGCGCCAGCACGCCGACCCTGCTCCTCCACGGCGCCGACGACCTGTGCACGCCGGTGGGCCAGGCCCAGGAGTTCTATCAGGCGCTCGCCGAGCAGGGGGTGCCCGCCGAGCTCGTCATCTACCCGCGCGAGGGTCACGGGTTCCGGGAACAGGACCACCAGATCGATTCCTGGCGGCGCGTCGTCGCCTGGTTCGACCAGCATCTGGGCGGGGGTTCGCCGTGAACCGCGAGGGTCTTGGCTGGTACTTCGCCCGCCGCGTGCTCATCGCGGTGCCGCTGCTCATCGTGATCACGCTCTTCGTGTACGCCCTCATCCACGTCGCCCCGGGGAGCCCCGAACGCGCCCTGGTCGGCGCGCGCCCGGCGACCCCGGAGACGCTGGCCGCCATCAGAGCGAGGTGGAACCTCGATGAGCCGTTCCTGGTGCAGTACCTGCTGTGGCTCAAGGCGGTGGCGACCGGGGATCTAGGCAATTCCATCCAATCGAGCGGGGCGGTGACGAGCGCCATCGGCCACCGCATCGGGCTGACGGTGTTCCTCGGTGCCTACGCCCTCGTCCTCGCCATCGGGATCGGGATCCCGCTCGGCGTGTGGGCGGCCTTGCGCCGGGGATAGCCCACCGACCGCGCCGTGGTCGGTGTCTCCATCTTCGGGGTGAGCGCACCGGCCTTCGCCGTCGGCCTCCTGCTGCTCTACGTCTTCGGGGTGCTCCTCGACTGGTTTCCCATATTCGGAGGCGGTGAGGGTTTCCTGGACCGCGCCTGGCACCTGACCCTCCCCGCGATCGCGGTGGCGTTCACGGTGCTGGCGCTCGTCGTCAAGATCACCCGCGCCGCCGTCATCGAGGAGCTCGACAAGGACTATGTGGCGTTTGCCCGCGCTCGCGGCCTCCCCCGACGGCATGTGCTGGGTCGCTACGTGCTGAGGAACGCCCTCATCCCGATCGTGACCGCGGCTGGAATCGTCGTCGTGATCCTGTTTGGAGGCACCGTTTTGGTCGAGGTCACGTTTGGGCTTCAGGGGGTGGGCACGTTGCTGGTGAATGCAACCATCGATCGAGACCTGCCCGTCATCCAGGCACTGGTGCTGTTGACCGCGGTGTTCGTCATCGTGGTCAACCTTGGCCTCGACATGCTCTACACCGTCATCGACCCGAGGATCAGATTCAGCAAGGTGGAGGCCTGATGGCAGAGACACTCATCGCAGAGCCGATGGAGCGGAAGGGCTACGGCCAACGCAGCCGGAGGCGTGTGCCGGTCTCCGTTGCGCTCGCCATGGCCTTCATGGCACTGGTGGTGGTGCTCGCCTTCTTCGGGAGCCTCCTTGCTCCCCACGACTATGAGGAGCAGCGGCTGCTGGTGGGCGACGTCCCTCCCAACAGCGAGTTCTGGGCCGGCACCGACAACCTGGGCCGTGACGTCGTGTCCCGCTCCATGGTCGGGGCGAGGACGGCGCTGGTCGGAGCGGTGGCGGTCTCGGTGGGCGCCTTTGCCATCGGCACCCTGCTCGGGCTCTCCTCCGGGTACCTCGGGGGCCTCGTCGATGCGACGGTGATGCGGTGGGCGGACTTCATGCTTGCGCTGCCGGCCCTGCTCATCGCCATCGTTGTGGTCGGGGTCACCGGCGGGGGCTTCTGGGTCGCGGTCCTTGTGCTCATCGTGCTGTTCGCCGCCCCCGACACCAGGATCGTGCGCAGTGCCGTGCTCGAACAGCGCCCCCTCCCCTACATCGAGGCCGCCCGCACCCTCGGAGTGTCCCGGCCCCGGGTGATGTACGGGCACATCCTGCCCAACATCCTCCCCATCATCTTCGCCTACGTCGTGCTCGACTTCGCCTTCGCCCTGGTGAGCCTTGCCGGGCTGTCCTTCCTCGGCCTCGGCGTCGAGCCGGGTTCCGCCGACTGGGGCCGGATGCTCGCCGAGAACAAGAGCATCCTGTTCACCAACCCGTGGGCCGCGCTGGTCCCGGCGATCCTGATCATCCTCACCGCGGCGAGCATGAACATGATCGGCGACTGGCTGTACGACCGATTCTCCCTGGGCCAGTGAGCAGCGCCCTCCTCGAAACCGAGGACCTCCGCGTCTCCGCAGACGTCCCGGGGGATCGACCCCGGCCCATCACGACGGGTACCAACCTGACGGTCGCTCTCGGCGAGACCATCGGCATCGTCGGGGAGTCGGGGAGCGGCAAGTCGATGACGGCGCGGGCCATCATGCGCCTGCTTCCCCGCGGGGTGTCGGCGACGGGGAGCGTCGTCTTCGACGACCGCAACCTGCTCGACCTGAGCGAGCACGACATGGCCAGGGTGCGCGGCTCCGGGATCTCGATGATGTTCCAGGACCCCTTCACCATGCTCAACCCCCTGCATCGCTGTGGGAAGCACGTCGAAGAGTCCCTCACCGGCGAACGATCCAAGGCGGAGCGCAACCAGGAGGTCATGCGCCGCCTCGCCGAGGTTGGCATCGACGGCGAGCGGGTCGCCGACCGCTACCCGTTTCAACTCTCCGGCGGGATGCGGCAGCGGGTCGGACTGGCCGCCGCCCTCGCCCGGGACCCTCGCTTGCTCATTGCCGACGAGCCGTCGACGGCCCTCGACGTCACCACCCAGGCAGAGATCCTCGACCTGCTGAGCAGGGTGCAGGAGGACCGGGGGATGGGGGTGATCCTCATCACCCACGATCTGCGGGTCGCCTTCTCGGTGTGCGACCGGATCTACGTGCTCTACGCCGGGTCACTGCTCGAGGTCGCCGGGGCGAGGGCGATGGAGCGGGAGCCGCTGCACCCGTACTCGCTTGGCCTGCTGCTCTCCGAGCCATCGGCCGACCGGCGCCAGCCCGAGCTCGTTGCCATCGAGGGGGCGGTGCCAAGCCCGGAGGACGTCTCCGGGAGCTGCCCCTTCGCTCCTCGCTGTTTCTGGGCGGCCGAGGAGTGTCTTGACGGACCACCACCGCTCGTCGAGGTCGAGCCCGGACGGCTCACCGCTTGCATCCGGATCGCCGACATCCGGCGCGACATGCTCGAGCTCCGCAACGTTGCCACCGAGCACGTCGAGGCGGTCACCGCGCTCGAGGCCATCGACCGTCCCCTGATCGCCGTCACCGGCGTCTCCAAGACCTTCACCGGCGGAGGCGGCGATGTCGAGGCCTTGCGGGACGTGTCCATGGCCTTCGACCGGGAGGAGAGTGTGGGGTTGGTCGGCGAGTCGGGGTCGGGGAAGACCACCCTTGGTCGTTGCTTGGTGGGTCTGGAGACGCCGACGTCGGGATCCATCGTGATCGACGGCATCGAAGCCTCCAACTACCAGAAGCTCGGGTCGGAACAGCGGACCCGGCTGCGTCGCACGGTGCAGATCGTGTTCCAGGATCCGTACTCCTCGCTCAATCCCCGGCACACGGTGAGCAGGACGCTTCGCGAAGCGCTTCGCCTTCATCAGGGTGAGGGCGCCGACGCCTCGGAGCTCGTGGAGGCGCTCCTCGACCAGGTGGGCCTGCCCGCCTCCTACGCCCGGCGCAAGCCGACGAGCCTCTCCGGCGGAGAGCGGCAGCGGGTCGCCATCGCCCGCGCCCTCGCCGTCCGGCCCGACTTCCTGGTGTGCGACGAGCCGGTGTCGGCGCTCGACGTGTCAGTGCAGGCACAGATCCTCAATCTGTTCAAGCAGCTGCGCGAGGAGCTCGGAATCGGCTACCTGTTCATCACCCACGACCTCGCGGTGGTGCGGCAGGTGGTGGAGCGTGCCTACGTCCTGTACCAGGGTGAGGTGGTCGAGGAGGGCCCGATCGATGCGCTCTTCGACCAGCCGGAGCACTGGTACACCCAGCGCCTCATCCAATCGGTCCCGCGAGCGGCGAGCTGAGCTTCAGGGCAGGGCGCGCAGCGCCTCGATCACCCCGTCCACCTCGGCGACGGTGTTGTAGTGGACGAACCCGATGCGGACCAGGCCGCCGGTGTCGGCGACGCCGAGACGCTCCATCACCTCCACGGCGTAGTAGTCGCCGGCCCACACGAAGATGCCCTGCTCGCCGAGGCGGCTCGCCACCTGCATCGGCCGCATCCCGTCGATGGAGATGGCAAAGGTCGGGGTGCGCCCTTCGGCGAACGGCATCCCGTACAGCGTCACTCCCTCGACGTTGTTGAGCGCACGGACGAATCGGCGGGCCAGCTTGGCTTCGTGGGCACGGATCTCGGCGAAGGCGCTCACCAGTCGGCTGCGCAGATCGGTGCCGGTTCCCAGCGAGGCGATGTGGTCGACGGCCGCGCTGACCCCGGCCAGGCTCTCGAAGCTCTGCGTGCCGGTCTCCCATTTCCCCGGCGGCTTGGCCGGGGCGGGGCGGAGCTTGTAGGCGTCGGTGCTGTCGAGCACCTCTCCGCGTCCGTACAAGCAGCCGGTGTGCGGCCCGAAGAACTTGTATGCGGAGGCCACCAGGAAGTCGGTGCCGGTGGCGGCGACGTCGACCAACCCGTGGGGTGCGTAGTGCACGGCATCCACGTAGGTGAGCGCCCCCACCCCATGAGCCGCTTCCACGATCGGGGTGGGGTCGACGATGGTTCCCACCGCATTGGAGGCATGGGTGACCGCGACCAGCCGAGTCCGCTCGTCGATGAGGCCGCCGAGGTCGGCGGTGCGCAGCCGGCAGCCCTCGTCGGGGATGAAGTCGAGGTAGCGGACCTCGGCTTCGGCGTCCCGCGCCGCAAGCACCCACGGCCAGACGTTGGCGTCGTGGTCGAGGCGGGTCACCACGACGTTGTCGCCGCGATTCCAAGTGGCGCCGAGTGCTCGGCTCACCGAGAACGTCAAGGAAGTCATGTTCTGCCCGAAGGCGATCTCGTCGGGGGAGGCGTTGAACAGGGCGGCGACCGCGGTGCGGGCCGACTCGGTGATGGCCACCGCGTCCCGAGACGAAGAGAACGGGCCGCCGAGGTTGCTCACCCCGTCCCCGAGCACACCGGCGATGGCCTCGATCACCCGCTCCGGCACCTGGGTGCCGCCGGGGCCGTCCAGGTACATGGCAGGCCGGTCACCGACGGTCCGCTGCAGCGCGGGAAACCGGGCGCGAACTGCTTCAACGTCGAGCGGCACGATCGCACGGTACCCGGCGCGGTCCTTCTACCCTCGGCCCATGGCGAAAGGCATGCCCAAGGAGATGCGCCAGCTCATGGCGCAGGCGCAGCAGATGCAAGCCCAGCTGGCCGCCGCCCAGGAGGAGCTCGCCACCAAGACCTACCAAGGCACCGCGGGCGGGGGCGCCGTGACGGTGGTGGTGAACGGAGCGGGCAGCCTGGTGTCGGTCGAGTTCGATCCCGCGGTGCTCGATCCGGAGGACCCCGAGATGGCGGGCGACCTGGTGGTCGCCGCGGCCAACCAGGCGTTTGCCGCGGCCGGCGAGGACGCCGCCTCGGCCATGGGAGGCCTGGGCGCGGGGATGGATCTGGGCGGCCTGCTCGGCTGATGTTCGAGCCCCCCGTCCAGCGCCTGATCGACGAGCTGGCCCGCCTCCCCGGTATCGGCCAGAAGTCGGCGCAGCGACTGGCGTTCCACCTGCTCAACGTCGAGGAGGCCGACGCCCTCCGGCTCGCCGACGCCATCACCGCCATGCGGGCCGAGGTTCGGCTGTGCTCGCGCTGTTTCAACGTCACCGGCGCTGAGGAGTGCGCCATCTGCACGGATCTGCGCCGCGACCCGACCATTCTCTGCGTCGTGGAGCGGGCCCAGGACATCCCGGTGCTGGAGCGGACCCAGGAGTTCGCCGGCCGCTATCACGTGCTCGGCGGGGCGATCTCCCCGATCGCCGGCGTCGGGCCCGAGCAGCTGCGTGTCGCCGAGCTGGAGGCCCGCGTCGAGGCCGAGGGGGTCAAGGAGGTCATCGTCGCCACCAACCCCACGGTGGAAGGCGACACCACCGCGCTGTACCTCGCCCGCGTCCTCAAGCCACTCGGGGTGGTGGTCACCCGCCTCGCCTCCGGACTTCCCGTCGGCGGTGACCTCGACTACGCCGACGAGATCACCCTCGGGCGCGCCCTCGCCGGCCGCAAAGAGCTTTAGCCCTCCATCCCCGAGACGAGGCGGTCGACGAGGACAGCATCGTCGGGGAGGATGCCGCAACCGCAGAGACGGGGAAGGAGCCGCACCCATCCATCGTGGTGGCGCTGGGCCCGCTGGAGGTAGGGAAGGGCCTCGTCGGTTCTCCCCGCCGCAGCGAGCGTGATGCCGGTCCAGAACGCAGCTTCGCCGTTGATCGCCTCATCCGGGATGAGGTCCATTCCCGCACGGTAGGCGGCGACCGCCGACGCGATATCGCCTTCGCTCACGTGCTCGTCGCCGCGGATCAGTTCGATGTAGCCGCGGCGCAGACCGACCAGCCGTCGCAACTCGGCAACGGGGTGAGGGTGGTCCTCGACGCGCAGGTCGAAGATGCGGCCTCCGCCTGCTTCACCGCTGACCACCACAAGGGCCGCCGACTGGCGGCCCCGGAGGTCACCACCCTCGGCTTCGGCTGCGTCGAGCGCGGCGAGCATCCGCTCGGCGAGGTCGCCGGCGGTGGTCTCGAATGCGTGTGCCATGGCCTCCCACACCGTGTCGCGGTCCATGATGTTGGCCTGGGTGGAGAACCCTTTGCCGACGTAGTGCCCGGCTTCGGGCACGCACTTCGACCCGGTGTGCACGGCAACCGCGCGACCTGCGTCGACGATGGCCGTCTGCCGGAAGTCGCGTTCGACATCGTCGGCGATCAGCGCCTCGAGCGCGGTGGCCGCGCCCATCCCCGACCGGAGAAGCTCGAGTGCTCGCGGGCCGTGGGCCGGCTCGTTGAACGACTGGATGGCGACCGCACCCAACCCGGGCTCCACCCAGGGAACCAGGCTCCCCACCGAGAACCAATGGGATTGCACGGCGACGCCAAGCGAGTCGCTATCGCCGGCGACGATGGAATAGGTGGCGACCGGACGGGGCATCACCCGGCATCGTAGATGGCCCACGTCGGGCGCGCCGTAGGGTGCGGGCGTGAACCTCACCCTCGTCGAGCCCTACTACGGCGGGTCGCATCGAGCGTGGGCAGACGGCTATGCCGCGGCGAGCGCCCACGACGTGACCCTCGTCACCCACGAGGCGCAGTTCTGGAAGTGGCGGATGCACGGCGCCCACCTCACCCTGGCCGGAGAGCTCGCTGCGCAACCCCGGCCCGACGTCGTGCTCGCCTCGTCGATGATGAACGTCGCCGGGTTCATAGGAGCCGCCCGCGATTCCATCGACGCCGCACCAGTGGCCGTCTACTTCCACGAGAGCCAGTTCACCTACCCGCTCTCTCCCCTCGATCGGCCCGACGACACCTACGCCATGATCAACTGGTCGTCTGCCGCAGTCGCCGACCTGGTGATCTTCAACTCCGAGTATCACCGCGACACCTTCTTCGACCAGGCCGGCCGGTTCCTGCGTCGGTTCCCCGATCGAGCGCACGGAGGCTTCGTCGCCGCGGTCGAAGCGCGTGCGATCGTCTTGCCCCCTGGCATCGATGCCGGCAGGTTCCGCCCAGGCCGCGATCGGGGCGACGTCCCGCTCTTGGTGTGGAACCAGCGCTGGGAGCACGACAAGGGCCCGGACGAGTTTGCCGCGCTGCTGGAGCGGTTGGTCGAAGCCGGTGTTGCCTTCCGCGTCGCGCTTGTCGGAGAGCAGTTCGTCTCGACACCGGCGGCCTTCGATGATCTGCCCGCGCTCCTCGGGGACCGGCTCATCGAGTTCGGGTACGTGGCCGACGACGCCTACGCGGAGCTCCTGGCCCGGGCCGACGTGGTCGTGTCGACCGCGTCCCAGGAGTTCTTCGGCGTCGCCGTGGTCGAGGCGATGGCGGCCGGCGCGTTTACCGTGCTGCCCGACCGGCTGGTGTATCCCGAGCACATCCCACCGGAGCATCGGAACCGCTGTTTGTACGACGGAGCCGACCAAGGATTCGAGAAGGTGCTCTGGGCGATGCGCCACCGCACGGAGGCTGCGGCGATCGCCGACGAACTGGCGGCGAGGGCAGCCCGGCTCGACTGGAGCGTGGTGGCCCCGCGCTACGACCAAGCCCTCGAGGCGCTCGGCTGACTCAGTCCGGGAGCGGCTCGGGCTCGATCCAGTCGGCGCGGTGGATGCCGGAGACGAATCGGGTCGTGCCCGATCGGGAGCGCATCACCACCGAGTGCGTCTCTACCCGGTCCCCGTAGAACCCGACGCCGTCGAGCAGCGAGCCGTCGGTGACCCCCGTGGCGGCGAAGAACGTGTTGTCGGAATTCACCAGGTCCCGCGTGGTGAGCACCTGGTCGAGGTCGAGGCCGTTGTCCACGGCGAACTGGCGCTCGGCGGCATCGCGCGGCCACAGCTTGCACTGCATCTCGCCGCGCAGGGCGAGCAGAGCGCACGCCGCGGTCACCGCCTCCGGAGACCCGCCGATCCCGAGCAGGATGTCGATGCCGCTGTCACGCTT
>CAYQZO010000021.1:0-12709 GCA_964421925.1 uncultured Acidimicrobiaceae bacterium | reverse complement strand
CGGCGCACACCAGCACGTCGGGGTCCCGCTGCTCGCTCAGCTCCCCGGCGTCGACGGGGCACTGCATGATGGCAAGCAGGTCTGGGTCGATCAGGGTCTCACTCATGTCGTCTCCGTGATGATGTCGGCGACCCGGTCCACCAGGTCATTGACGCCCTCCTGGTCGGGAGCCTCGGCGTTGAGGCGCAGCTTGGGCTCGGTGTTGGACGGCCGCAAGTTGAACCACCGATCGCCAAGGTCAACCGTCAGGCCGTCCAGATAATCCAGGTCGGCCTCGGCGAAAGCGGCGGCGGTCCGATCCATGGCGGCCTGTTGGTCGGCGACGTCGTAGTTGATCTCGCCGGAGGCGGCATACGGCTCGTAGTCGGAGCGGAGCTCCGACAGCGGCCGGCCCGCTTCGGAGAGCACCTGGAGGAGCACGAGCATGGCCAGGATCCCCGAGTCGGCCCGGTAGTTGTCGGCGAAGTAGTAGTGGCCGGAGTGCTCCCCGCCGAACACGGCGCCGCTCTCCTTCATCACCTGCTTGATAAAGGAGTGGCCCACCCGGGTGCGCACCGGCGTGCCCCCGGCGGCCGTAACCGTCTCGGGCACGGCCTTGGAGCAGATGAGGTTGTGCACGATGGTCGCTCCCGGCTGCTTGGCCAGGAACCAGTCGGCGATGAGGGCCGTGGTGGTGCTCCCCGGGAGCGGCACGCCACGGTCGTCGATGAAGAACGCCCGGTCGGCATCGCCGTCGAAGGCGACTCCGAGATCCGCCGGGTTTCGCTCCATGTGCGCAAGCAGGTCCTCGAGGTTCTCCGGCTGCAGCGGGTCGGCGGGGTGGTTGGGGAAGGATCCGTCGGGGTCGAGGTACAGGCCGTCGAGCATCGCAGGGATCCGGTCGAACACGGTGGGAAGGGCGATGCCCGCCATGCCGTTGCCGGCATCGACGGCAACCCGCAGATCAGCGAAGCGGCTCGCGTCCACGACGCTGAACAAGTGGTCGACGTAACCGGAGAGGATGTCGCGCTGCTCCAGGCCCCCCTGCGGTTTCGAAGTACCCGGAGGGTCGGCGGCGATCTTCTTGATGGCACCGAGCCCGGTCTCTTCGCCGACCGGGCTGGCGCCGGGAAGGCAGAACTTCATCCCGTTCCACTGCGGCGGGTTGTGGGAGGCGGTGATGACCACGCCGGCGACGTCGAAGGCGCCGCTGTAGTAGTAGAGGGCGTCGGTGGTGATCTGTCCGATGTCGATCACGTCGACGCCACGGGAAGTGGCCCCCTCGGCCAGGGCGGCAGCGAGGCCAGGCGAGGAATCCCGGCAGTCGTAGCCGAGGGCGATGCGGCGCTCGCCGGCGAACTCGGCGAACCCGATCCCTATGCGGCGGGCCGCCTCGGCGTCGAGCTGCTCCGGGACCAGGCCGCGCACGTCGTAGGCCTTGAAGATGGCGTCGAGGTCCATGGGTGTGGAGGGTAGGGGCGCGCTCTACCCTCCCGGCATGCCGCCCACCTTCTCCGTCGTCATCCCGGTGCACAACGAGGCCGGCTACGCCCCCGCCGCCCTCGCCGAGCTCAGCGCCGACCTCGAGGGCGTTCCCGTCCCCGTGGAGATCCTCGTCGTGGAGAACGGCTCCACCGACGGCACCGCAGCGGTGATCGAGGCGATGGCCGCCGATCGAGAAGGCCTCTCCGTGTTGTCGCTGCCCACTCCCGACTACGGAGCGGCCATGCGGGAGGGGTTCCTGGCGACCGACGGTGACTGGGCGGTGAACTTCGACATCGACTACTTCTCCGCTGCGTTCCTCAACACCGTGCTCGAGTTAGCCGGCGACGCCGACCTCGTGCTCGCCTCCAAGCGAGCCCCCGGCGCCGAGGACCGCCGCTCGGCGTTTCGGCGGTTCGCCACGTGGACGTTCAACCAGATCCTGCGCTTCGGCCTGGGGTCGAAGGTGTCGGACACCCACGGGATGAAGGCGATCCGCCGGGAGGTCATCGACACCGTGGCTCCGTCGGTCGATTCCACCAAGGACCTGTTCGACACCGAGCTCGTGGTGCGGGCGGAGCGCGCCGGGTACCGCATCGTGGAGGTGCCCGCGGTCGTGGAAGAGAAGCGCGAGGCGAAGAGCAGCCTGCTCACCCGGGTCCCTCGCACCCTGCGCGGCATCGCCCGGATCCGGCGCAACCTCTAGGCGCGGAGGCGCGGCGGGTCCATTGGCCGCGGCAAGCGGGTAGAACTGGACGCATGCTCCTGTCCATGGCGGTCCTCGACGGCATCGTGTCCGGCGACATCGACCTCGCCTTCCGCCGCTGGAAGCGGCCCACGGTGAAGCCGGGCACCCGGCAGCGAACGCCAGCGGGCATCGTCGAGGTCACCGCCATCGACGAGATCGACCTGGACGAGATCAGCAACGACGAGGCGCTGCGGGCGGGTGCCTCCTCCGCAGCCGAGATCCGAGGTTGGCTGCGCTCCCGGGAGGGCACGGTGTACCGGATCGGGCTGCGCTACGCCGGTCCCGATCCTCGCGTGGAGCTGCGGGCCCGGCCCATCGAGACCGACCAGGAGTTCACCGAGGTGGCCGAGGCACTCGCCCGCTTCGACCGGGCCAGCCGGCATGGGCCGTGGAGCGAGGCCGTGCTGCGAGCCATCGAAGCGTCGCCGCACACCCTGGCCGCTGACCTGGCGGCCTCCTTCGGGCGGGAGAAGCAGCCGTTCAAGACCGACGCGCGCAAGCTCAAGGAGCTCGGGCTCACCGAGAGCCTCAACCCCGGCTACCGGCTGTCGCCCCGCGGCGAGTCCTATCTGGAGTGGTTGGACCGGGCCGACTGACCGCTCAGCTCCCGACGGCGGCGACGGCGAACTCGAACGCCGCCTCCACGCTCATCCCCATTCCGCGGGCTCACAGCGTCATATAGCCGCCTGTGAACCCTGGGTTCGCGATTACTCCGCCGCCACCGGCTCGGCGGTCTCCTCAGCGAGGGCCTTGCCGAACACGATGTCGCGGTAGGAGGCGAACTTGGGGACGAGGATGACCAGGGTGATCCCGATGTACACCGCGTTGCCCGCCAGCTTGGACAAGGGTCCGAACCAGGCCTCGGCGAGGGCCATGGTGCCGGCCGTCGCCGCCCAGGCCGCCCCGTTCACCAGGTAGAAGTGGAAGGTCTCCCGTCCGGACACCTTGCCGTCGCGCAGCTCGAAGGTCCACGCCCGGTTGAGCAGGTAGGAGAGGAAGGTGGTGAGGGCAAAGGCGATCGACACCGACACCACCGACGACCAGTCGAGGATGGTGAAGAACAGGTTGAACAGGGCGAAGGACACCACCGTGTTCACCACGCCCACGATCCCGACCTTGATGAATTGATCCAATGACTTCCGGTTGAGGAAGCTCTCCAGATAGCGTTTCACGTCGTCCTATCGAGCTCGCGTCGTTCCCGCCGTTGCAGGTAGCCGAATGCCAGCAACCCGCCCACGGTGAGCACACTCAGTGCCACACCGATGTTCTCGGCAGTCGTGTTGCGAAACTCGAGGACTACGTGTTCCTCGGTGGGCACCACCACCATCAACGACGGTGCCGCCCGGTAGGGGCCCTCGGCCCCATCCGCCTGCCAGTTGGGGAAGTAGGAGACCTTGACGAGGTGGGGAACCCCCACCGCGGTGGTGGTGAACGAGATTCGGTGGTCCTCCACCACCACGTCGCTCACCTCTCCCGTCACCGAGTAGGGCCGGTGGATGTCGAAGCGGTCCGCCACCGCCGATACCCGGATCCACTCCTCGGGGCCGTCGGCGACCAGCCAGTGGTCCATGTTGTCCACATCGTCGTACCACTCGAGGCTCAGGTCGAGGAAGTCGCCGCCCCCGTCCCACACCGCAGGTTCGAAGGTGGCGATGTCGACGAAGTCGCTGTCGGGGAGCTGGAAGATGGTCCACGGTGGCGCCGAGGCCAGCTCGACCAGGCCTTCGGCGCGCGCCGCGTCTGTGCCCTGGTCGGTGTAGCTGACGTAGTAGTCGACGTTGTATACGGCGAGGTGCTTGATGCCCCGCGCCAGGTCGAAGCCGTGGTAGTTCAGCCCGCGTACCGGGTTCGACGGGCGCTCGGAGACCTCGGAGGCGTTGAGGAAGTGGAACGGGGTGGTCAGCGACGACTCGAAGAAGAGGCCCTCCATGGAGGGGTGGCCCTCGCTCCAGTAGTTGAACAGCATGAGCGCCATCGGGGTGCCGTACTTGTTCATCTCGTTGTTGGCCTCCCACATCACCCGGCCCGGGGGGAGCTGGTCCATGGCCTCGTTGAGCGCCTGGTACTCGGGGTAGCCGTCCTTGCCTTCGTATCCCTCGTAGTTCCACTTCACCCAGCCGGGGACGTCGTGGATGTTGGCGATCCCGGCGACGAGCACCACCGCCCCTGCGATCAAAGAGCCCGTCATGAGCACGGTGCGCCGGTTCGGTGAGCGGCGGGCCACCTCGGTGGCGCCGAGCCCGAGCGCGATGGCGGCGAACACGAACATCCCGAAGTACCAGTACGGGAGCAGACGGGCGTTGTACAGCATGGTGAGCCCGAGCTTGGGGAGCACGAAATAGCCGACCAGTGGCAGTACGGTCAGCCAGGCGAGCGGAGCGACGTCGTCGCGGCGCAGCATCGCCCACACCATGCCAACGGCCCCCAGGACGGCGATGGGGATGAACTCACCCGGGAACGGGGTCCCCGGGTTGGTGTCGCCGAGGATCCCGGTGACCGGTGACCATCCCATGTCCGTAGTGAGGCCTCCGAGCACGCCGAGCCCGAGCGGGATGGCCCAGAAGGCGGCAATCCCGAACCCGAGGGCCCAGGACCCGACCACGGTGCGTACGGCTCGCGCCCCCCGGCGGAAGAGCAGCGGCACGGTGGCGACGACCACGATCATGGTGGGAACGATGTGGGTGAGTGCGGTCAGCCCGAGCAGGATTCCGGGAAGCGGCCGGAATCCCCTGCCCCGCCGCAGGTCGTACACGATCGTGCCCAGGTAGAGCAGGGATAGGGCGAAGGACCAGGAGAAGGAGAACTCGCCGGCAAGCGTCGATTTGATGTTGGCCCCGAAGATCGAGAAGCTCTCCATGAACAGGAACATCCCGCCCGCCACCGCGGCGATACCCGCGATCGGGCGGGAGTACCCGAGCATCCGGGTGAGCGCATAGCCCACCGCGGGAAGCGCAACGAGCCCGACGATGGTGGTCAGCTTGAAGGCAACGCCGTAGGGGAGGAAGACGTCGAGGAGCACCGTGGTCAACGCCGGGATCGGGAAGTAGAAGTAGAGCACCGGGAACCCGGCGTACCAGGCGTTCGACCAGCCGAGGATCCGCCCCGCTTGAATCGTGCTGTCGATCAGCTCCTGGGGAAGGAGCACGTGGGCGCCCATGTCGCCCCCGGTGGGGGTGTTGGCCACGAGCAGCTGAGGGAACTGAGTGAGGTCACCGCTGAACAACAGGGGCCACACGTCGAGGAGGTTGGTCGGGCGGATAGCCGTCTGCAGGATCCCCGCCATGATGAACACCACCACGAAGGTGGGGACACCGATCAGCACGGCGATCAGCCAACCCGGTACCGGCCGGCGCGGGGTGAGGGGTCGACGACGTGGCGTCGGATCGGTCCGGGTGATCTGCGCCGTGGACGTCACCACGGGCAGGCTAGTGAGCGCCCCCGGCTAGGAAGCGGCGGGGTTCAGGCGTCGCGGCGGGGTACGTCGATGAGTGCGTCGAGCTCGAGATGCTCCCCGTCGCGGTTCCACCATTTGGATTCGCAGCGGTGGCAGGAGCAGAAGACCACCTCGGATCCATCCGGGAGCGTGAGCTCGATCTCGATCACCGAGTTGTTCCCGCACTCGTCGCAACGAAGTCCCGTCGCCGGTTCTTGCCTTCCCATGGATGCGTAGCGTAGCGCGCTAACCGCGAAAAGTGGCCTCGTTGCTGAGCGGAGAGGCTTCCGGAACGTCCTCGAGCTTGCCGAGGTACCGGGACCGTCGCTTGCCATCCTCGGACCAGTAGGCGTACCAGTAGGGCCCGTGCGGGCAACGGGTGCAGCTCTCCTTCCCGCAGCGGACCTTCTGCTGGCGCAACCGGACCTTGGGGCCGGACTCGGGCAGGGCGATGCCGCGCCCCTCCAACCGGGCTTTGGCCAGGATGTAGAGACGACGCAACTCGTGCTCGTCCATCTCCCGTACCGCTTCGAGCACGTCTCGATCGATGGACATCGGACCAGGGAACCTAGGAGCACGCGGTGCGGGGGACAAGGACTCAATTACCAGCTACCAGCTACCAGCCACCGGCTACCAGCTACCGGCTCCCAGCGGTCAGCCCCGCTCGGCGGGCGGCGCGTTCCAACTGACGCCGCCGCGGCACGCCGGTCACCAGCGCCTCGATGGTGCCGTCGGCGTCGACCACCGCGGTGAGCGGCACCGCCTCCACACCGACCGCCTCCTGCACGGACGGCTCGAGCTCCCAAGCGACCTCACGCACCTCCACGCCGAGCGCCCCCACCACGGCCATCGCTTCCTTGCAGTTGCTGCAGTCCGTCGAGGTGAACACGACCAAACCGGGGCGGGGCCCGAAGTCCCCGAGGTCGATCGGGGGATGCGAGGGCCGCTGCCAGTTGGCGATCAGCCGGGCCGCAACCACCACGACCACGATGAGGGCCGCGATCAGGGCGAGGCGCGCCAGCGTGCTCATTCGAAGGGGATCCCTCCGATGAAGGCGACACCGCGGTCGCCGGCGATGGAGACCCCGGTGCTCACCGGGACGGTGGAGTCGATCATCACGCCGTTGATGCCGGTCTCGGTGATCTCGGCGAAGGGTATCTCCAGCAGCCAACCTGCCGCGACGATGACCTTCTCGGCGGCGCCGCCCTGGGCGCCGAGCGGAGTGATGGTCACCGTTGCCTGGTCGCTGGAGGCGTTCATGATCCACACCGAGGTTTGTGCCGCCGGGACCACACCGATCCCGGGCAGCATCCAGCGGGTCGCCGGGTCGATGTTGCCCGTGGTCGCCGCCAGCCCGGTGTAGGTCGTGATGGCGGCCGGTTGACCTTCGTCGACGGGCTCGCCCTGGTCGGACGGCTCCTCGTCGTCGTGTTCATCCTCGGGCGTCTCCGCCCGGGGGAAGGTCCCGGGAGGCGCGGCCTGGATGACGGCTCCCACCGGTGCGTTCGAGATCACCCGCACCCCGAAGGGCGGGTCGGCGAAGTCGGCGAGGTGGACCCGGACGGGCTGCAGGGGCGACACCTGCAGGCTGGTGGCCTCCAGGATCGCACCGCCCACCGCGAACAGGTCGATGGTCACGGTGGCTCCCACCGAGCCGGTGTTGGAGAGAACGAGGGTGGGCTCGAGGCCCGGGACACTCGTCACCGGGAAGTCCCACGTGGTCGACTGGCGCGTCCCGTTCCACCACGCCTCGTCGACGTCGGTGTTCACCACGAGGGCGGGAATGACCAGACCCGCCTCGGAACGAACCGTGAGGGTGACGTTGTCGAGGAAGGGGATGGTCCGGGACAGGTCTTCGGTCACCCAGGAGCGCCCGGGGACATCGACGCCTTCGAAACCGCCGAGCGGCGAGCTCCCGAATTCACTCACGGCCTCGACGCTCACCTTGGCCGCCTCGGGGAACGGGTTGAAGAGCCGCAACTCCAGGGTGAACCCCTCGGCGGTGATCCCTCCCACGAGATGCCACACCTTTGGCACCGAGACCACGCACTGGTCCCCGGTGAGGACGGCGTCGGTCCACATGGCGGTGGTGACGACCGCGGGGCCGGCATCGAACTCGACGATGCCGGGCGCCGGTCCCCGCCGCACGATCTCGGCGGTGTCCACACTGCGGGCGTCGGCGCCCTGCAGCTCGAAGATCAGCTCGTCGGCGGGCTGGGTCGGGTTGGGGTTGGGCAGGGTGATGACGCCCTCGACGTTGACCGCGGTGGCGATGTCGTACGTGGAGTCGCGCACCGCGCCCGATGCCACCCACGGGCAGTACCACACGCTTTCGTCACCGATCGCGCCGCCGGCATCGACGGTGGGGGGGAACCCGAGCCCGGATCCGCCGCTCTCACCGGGTTCCGTTTGCAGAACGGCGAGGGCGACGAGGAACGCGATGACGCCGAGCACGATCAGCCTTCTCAACCCAGCCTCCTCCCCGCCCAGGCGAGCCCCGCAAGCAGCACGAGCCACACCGCGGCGATGATGGCCTGGTTGCGCCGGGCGTCGATGGCATCGAACCCGGCCGCACCGCCGGCCGCGGACACCTCGTTCCAGCCACCCGACTGGAGCCAGGGCTGTGGGCCCCAGCGCGGGTGGGCGCTCTCCCTGACGGTGAGGCGCTCCGCCGGGCTTCCCTCGTACCCGACGCCCCGGCGCGGCCAGGCGGTGCCGTCGGCCGTGGCGGCCCGAACCGCTCCCTCCGCTTCGACCTCCAGCGTCTCGTTGGTCAATCCGGCACTCAGCGACACGAGGTCGAGCTGCCCGGTGAGGGTCTCGCTCCATGCCTCGGCAAACGACCCCTCCGACGCCATGATGACGATCCAACGGATGCCGAAGGGTGCGAGCACCTCGCCCGCCCGCGAGGTCTCGCCGGCGATGATGGCGTCGAGCGCCGCCTCGAGCTCGGCATCGGCGGTGTGGGCGCCGGTGTCGAGCCGAGCCTCCCACAGCTCCACCATGGGCGCCGCCACCACGCGATAGGCCG
This sequence comes from uncultured Acidimicrobiaceae bacterium, assembly GCA_964421925.1. Lineage (GTDB taxonomy): Bacteria > Actinomycetota > Acidimicrobiia > Spongiisociales > UBA5794 > JACZST01. The sequence continues at coordinate 4,036 of CAYQZO010000021.1, read as the reverse complement.
CTCCCTGGACGAGCCGCTCGTCGCCGGGCAGCTGGCCGGGCTCGCCGAGCACGAGGATGCGAGATTCAGACGGGTCTCCGGGCCGCGCCGACGTGAAGGCGAATGCCTCGGTGAACCGGTCCTCCGGAAGCCCTGCCCGACCGCCGAGCAGAACGGTCGCGGACGCGGCGACCAGGACGATGGCTGCCACCACCCCGACTCCGCCGGTGATCCTGCGCCACCCGGTCAGCTCCTCCCGCGTGATCGCCTCGAAGGCGGCCCCGGTGATCGCGGCCAGCCCGATCGAGACGAGGACGAGCCCGCCGAAGCCGATCTCGGACCCACCCCCGAGCTCGGCGCTCCGTGCGACGAGGGCGCCTGCGGCGGCGAGCACACCACCCCAGCCGGCGACCAGGCTGAGCCGGGTGGGAGCTGCCACCACCACCGCAACGGCACCGACGACGGCAGCAACGGCAACCGCGATCGACGTGGTCCAGTAGGCGTCACCGCCGCGCACGAAGGCCTCCAGATCGGCCGCTCCTGCCCACGGGAAGAGCACGGGGACGGCGAGCACCGCACCGGCCGCACCCAGGGCGGCGGCCCGCCACGCCGCTCCGTCGGTGAGGTTGAGCACCGCCCACAGCCCGAGGGCGAGGACCGGGACGACGATGAGCGTCGGCGACGCGGCCGCCACCACCGCGGTGGTTGCGCCCACCGCGGCCAGTCGCCCGACCCGGCCCCAGCTCGTTCTCGGGAACGGGGCCGTTGCCAAGCGAAGGACCCAGGGGACGACACCGGCGGCGATCATCGTCCCGACCGCGGTCTGGGCGGCAAGGCCCTGGGCGGCGGGACCGGCGATGTACACCACGCCCGCAAGCGTTCCCGGGACGGCCTTCACCCCCCAGCCGCGCAGCAATCGGACCATGCCCCACACTCCGAGGAGGGCAGACCCGGCAACGGCGAGGTACTCGGCAAAACGGCCCGAGTCGAGCGCGATCATGCGAAGAACGCCGCTCACCGCGATGAGGGGCAGGAGCGGCTCCGAGCTTCCGAACCCGGCAGGGTTCCAGCCACCGGCGTAGGCGCCGAGCGCCGCCGACCACGGCTCGGGGAAGGGCAGGCTGTCGCCGACCGCGGGGAGACCGTGCGCCCAGATGGAGCGGGTGGCGAATGCGATGAAGACCACCACGGCCGCCCCCACCAGCAGCGAAGGACGGCGCAGCTCCTGGCCGATCGCCTCCACCGAGACCGTGTCCTCGCCGGGGAGCCGTCGGCGCGCCGCGTCGGCGAGGGTCGCGGCCTCCGCCTTCATGGCCACCGACCCGGCCACCTGGTAGCGGTACAGCTCGGCGTCGCCGTGAACGCGTCCCTTTCGCGCCTTTCGCCGCTCCGAAAGGGTGTTGAGCACCATCACCGTGTTCCAGCCCCAGGCCCGGAGCCAGTCGAAGAACGCCCAGCGGCCGTGGAGCAAGGCGAGCACCGCCTGCCCGAGCCCGGCGAGGAAGGCGGCGGGAAGGGCCCAGATCAGCGTCATCGGGCCGTAGACCTTGAGCATGCCCCGCAGCCGGCCCGCCCGTTCCCGCCACGGTTCCTTGCGATCGCCCGGAGCGGGCGCGAGCACTTCAGAGGACGGGACGACGATGACCCTGGCACCCCGCAGCCGGGCGCGCTGACAGAAGTCCACGGCCGCCGCGGTCGCCGGCATCCTCCGGTCCGGTCCGCCGAGGCCGCGTGCCAGGTCGCGACGCACGAAGAGCGAATCGCCGCCGACCGAAGCCACGTCGCGGACGACGTCGTACTGGCCCTGGTCGCGCTCGTCCGGATCGAGCCCCGTGTAGGGCGAGCCGAACACATCGGTGGCGAAGCCCACGGAGAGCAGGCGGTCCGGGTCCTCGATGTCCAGGATCTTGGATCCGGCCACGCCGGCGTCCAGGGTGGCGACGGTGTCCACCAGGGCACGAAGGGCGTCGGGCCTGGGCCGGGCGCCGGCGCGCAGGAACCAGTAGTGGCTCGCTTCGGTGCGATCCTCGGCGAACAGGCTTGCGACGCTGGAGAACCACTCGCTCTCCTCGCTGGTCGCCAGGCGGCGGGTGTCGGTGTCGCCGCCGACCATGACGATCTCGACCGGCTCGTACACTTGGGCGCGCACCGCCTCGAGGGTGCCCGTGAGGTCTGCGGTATCGGCCACCAGGATGGCGGCGACGACCGAGGCCGGTGTCCTTCCGCTGGGAGACGCTGACATGAGCGACGCCATTCAAGAGACGAAGTCGCTGTACTCCAATCATGTCGCGCCCCGGGAGGCCTCGTCGAGGGGCATCGCACTGCTCGCCGGTGGCGTGGGCGGAGCCCGAGCGGCCCGTGCGCTTGCCTCGGTCCTGGCCCCCGGGGACCTCACCGTGGTGGGCAACGTGGGCGACGACGAGGTGCGTTACGGGGTGCACGTCTCCGCCGATCTGGACACCATCGTCTACACGCTCGCCGGCATCGAGGGGCCGCACGGATGGGGCATCGCCGGCGATACCTTCGCCGTGATGGACCGGCTCGCCGACCTCGGCGAGGACGTCACCTTCCGTCTCGGTGACCGCGATCTGGCCCATTGCCTGTTGAGGACCATCCGCCTCGCCGGAGGCGATCCGCTCTCGACCACCATCGCCGCCGGTGCCTCCGCGCTCGGCGTCGAGGTGCCGGTGCTCCCTGCCACCGACCAACCCGTACCCACGCTGATCACGACCGCCGCCGGCGAGGAGCTCTCTTTCCAGGACTACTTCGTGATCCGCGGTCACCGCGACGAAATCGCCGAACTCACCTACGCCGGCGCCGATGAGGCAGAGCCGGCTCCCGGCGTGCTCGAAGCGATCAAGGGAGCAGACGCGGTGGTGATCGCCCCCTCCAACCCGCCGCTCTCCATCTGGCCCATCCTGGCCGTGAACGCCATCCGGGAGGCGGTCGCAGACCACCCACGCGTCGTCGCCGTCAGCCCCCTCTTCGGCGGGGTGCCGCTCAAGGGGCCGGCCGACCGGGTGATGGCATCCGTCGGGTTGCCACCCGGCAACGCCGGCGTGGCCGCCGCCTACGAGGGATTGTCAACCGATCTCGTCGTCGACACCGGTGACGCCGCCGATGTGGAAGGTCTGGCCCGCCCCGGCCTCACCGTGCATGCCTTCGACACGCGACTGACCCCCGTTGATGCGGGCAAGCGGTTCGCCGCCGAGCTCCTGGAGCGCCTGGGATGAGCCTGGAGGTGATCCCGGTCGAGGGCATCCCGGAGATCGGGGCGGGGGATGATCTGGCGGCGGCCATCGCCGCCCACGCACCACCACTCCTCGACGGCGACATCGTCGTGGTCACCCACAAGGTCGTCTCCAAGGCGGAAGGGAGGGTGGCGGCGATCCCCGACGAGGTCACTTACCGCAGGCTGGTCGAAGACGAAGCGGTCGAGGTCCTGCGCCGCCGCGGCGACCTCGTCATCGCCAAGACCGTCCACGGGTTCATCTGTGCCAACGCGGGCGTCGACCGGTCCAACGCCGCCAATGGAACCGCGGTCCTGCTCCCGCTCGACCCGGACCGCTCCGCCCACCTGCTGCGCACCAAGCTCGAGCAAGCCACCGAGGCCTCACTTGCAGTGGTCATTACCGACACGTTCGGCCGGCCGTGGCGCCGGGGGCTCGTCGACGTCGCCATCGGCGTCTCCGGGCTGCCCGCCATCCTCGACCTGCGCGGCACCACGGACGCCGGCGGACGCGTCCTCGAGGTCACCGAGGTGGCGGTCATCGACGAGATCGCAGCCGCCGCCGATTTGGTGATGGGCAAGGCGTCGAACATCCCGGTCGCCATCGTGCGCGGCTTGGAGTTGAAGGGTGACGGCCGGGCGACCGACCTGGTGCGCCCGGCGGACGAAGACTTGTTCAGATGAGCTGCCAGCTACCAGCTACGGGCCACCGGCCCGAGCGCCGCGCACCCCAGGTCTTGCTGGCAGCCGGAAGCCGGAAGCTGGAAGCTCTCAATGCCTGAATTGCCCGAGATCGACGCGTATCTACAGGCGCTGTCATCCCGTATC